>JAOPZP010000559.1 GCA_025964055.1 Conexibacter sp. | reverse complement strand
CGGCCCGGACCGCCCGCGCGCTGCGCGCGGCCGACGTCTTCGCCCACGGCCTGCACGAGGTGCCGGTCCACGTCGTGCTCCTCATGCGCCGCGGAAGCGCCCTCCGCGCCGCCGCGCTCGGCGACCTCGCCGACGCGCTGCGCACCGAGGGTCTCGACGCGACGCCGATCCCGTTCGCGGCCGACGCCGAGCCCGAGCTGCGCACGGTGCTGGACCTCTCCGACCACCTCGCGATCGCCGGCGCCCTCGTCGCCCGGCCCCAGCGCTGATGGGCCGGCCGCACTTCTCGACCGCCCCGCCGCCGGTCGCCGCGCGGCTGCGCGACGTCGCCAGCTCGCCGGTGCGCGAGATCCTCGCCCTGACCCAGCGCCCCGGCGTCATCTCGTTCGCCGGCGGCCTGCCCGCGCCCGAGCTGTTCGACGCGCCCGGCCTGCGCGCGGCCTTCACCGCGGCGCTGGCCGACGACTGCTTCGGCCGCACGCTGCAGTACTCGACGACCGAGGGCGACCCGGCCCTGCGGACCGCGATCGCCCAGCGCCTCGGCGCCCGCGGCCTGCCGACCGAGGCCGACGACCTCCTGGTCACCAGCGGCTCGCAGCAGGCGCTGACGCTGATCGCCGCCGTGCTGATCGAGCCGGGCGACACGGTGCTCGTCGAGGAGCCGTCCTACCTCGCCGCCCTGCAGTGCTTCCAGATGGCCGGCGCGCGCGTCGTCCCGATCCCCTGCGACGACGACGGCCTCGACCCTGAGGCGCTCCCCGCGCTCGTGCGCCGCGAGCGGCCCAAGCTGCTCTACACGGTCCCGACCTTCCACAACCCGACCGGCCGCACGCTGCCGATCGAGCGCCGCCGCGCGCTCGCGCAGATGGCCGGACGCCTGGGACTGTGGATCGTCGAGGACGATCCCTACGGCGAGCTGCGCTACCGCGGCGAGCCGGTCGCGCCGGTCGCGGCGCTGCCCGGCGCCGAGGACCGGACGATCGCCCTGTCGACGCTGTCGAAGGTGCTCGTCCCCGGCCTGCGCATCGGCTGGCTGCGCGCCCCCGCCGCGCTGCGCCGCGCGCTGGTCGTCGCCAAGCAGGCCGCCGACCTGCACACGTCGACGATCGACCAGGCCGCCGCCGCCCACTGGCTGGCGCACTGCGACCTCGACGCGCACGTCGCCCGCCTGCGCGCCGCCTACGGCCCGCGGCGCGACGCGCTGGTCGACGGGCTCCCGGACACGCTGCCCGAGGGCTCGCGGTGGACGCGCCCCGACGGCGGCATGTTCGTCTGGGTGCGCCTGCCCGACGGCTCCGACGCCGACGCGCTGCTCGTCGCCGCGCTGGAGCGCGAGGTCGCGTTCGTGCCCGGCTGGCCGTTCTTCCCCGGAGTGGCCGACCGGGCCACCCTGCGCCTGTCGTTCACCACGCACACGGTGGCGGAGATCGGCGACGGGCTGACCCGCCTGCGATCCGCCGTGGACAGCATCCGGTGAGTCCGCCACCCTTCAGCGGCAGATGGAGCCGCTGGAGGGCATCGCCGAAGCCGACGCGCACCTGGGACGTCCCGTCCCGCTGCCGCGCGTGCCGCTGCCGCTGACGCGGTGGGTCGACGTCGTGGCCGTGGGTCCGCACGCGGTCGAGGTGTCGTGGAACCTCGACGACACGCGGGCCGACCAGCCCGGCCGGGTCGCGCTCTACGCCGGCGACGACCCGCCACCGGAGCGCACGCTGGATGGCGCCACGGCCGCCGAGGCCGTGGCCGAGGGCGTCGTGCACCGCGAGGCGCCGCTCGGCGACGCCCAGCCGTCGCTGCGCCCGGTCCACGAGCTGCGCTGGCAGTTGGACGGCCTGCACCTGCGCCTCACCGCTCAGGGGCCGTGGACCGTGGCGGCGCTCGTCGACATCGCGCGCAGCGTCTCCTGAGGCCGCACCGCCGCGCCCGGGCCCATAGGCTCCCCGGCATGTCGACGACCGGACCCGACCGCAACCTCGCCCTGGAGCTCGTCCGCACCACGGAGGCCGCCGCGCTGGCGGCCGCCCGCATGGTCGGCCGCGGCGACAAGATCGGCGCCGACCAGGCCGCCGTGGACGCCATGCGCCTCGTGCTCGGCACCGTCTCCATGGACGGGCTGGTCGTCATCGGCGAGGGCGAGAAGGACGAGGCGCCCATGCTCTACAACGGCGAGCGCATCGGGGACGGATCGCCGCCGGAGGTCGACATTGCCGTCGACCCGCTCGAGGGAACGACGCTGGCCGCCAAGGGCATGCCCAGCGCGCTCGCCGTCATCGCGCTGTCGGAGCGCGGCACGATGTTCAACCCCGGCCCGATCGTCTACATGGAGAAGCTCGCCGGCGCCGACGACATCGCCGACCTGCTCGACCTCGACCGGCCGCTGACCAAGACCATCGAGTTGGTCGCCGAGCGCCGCGGGGTCGAGATCGGCGACATCATGATCGTCTCGCTCGAGCGCCCGCGGCACGAGAAGGTGCTCGACGAGGTCCGGGCGATCGGCGCGCGCGTGCGGCTCATCCAGCACGGCGACGTCAGCGCCTCGATGCTCGCCGTCAGCGAACGCTCGCCGGTCGACCTGCTGTGGGGCATCGGCGGCACGCCGGAGGGCGTCATCTCCGCCGCAGCCATCAAGTCGCTGGGCGGCGGCCTGGTCGGCAAGCTGTGGCCGCGCGACGACGCCGAGCGCCAGGCGGCGCTCGACGAGGGGTACGACCTCGGCCGCCAGCTGACCCAGGACGACCTCGTCAAGGGCGACGACTGCTTCTTCGCGGCGACGGGCGTCACCGACGGCGACGTGCTGCAGGGCGTCCGCTACCAGGGCGCCCGGAGCGCGACGACCGAGTCGCTGGTCATGCGGTCCCGCTCGGGCACCGTGCGCCGCATCCACGCCCGCCACGACCGCACGAAGCTGCGGACGCTGGTGTCGGGCCGCTACGGATGAGCTAGGCCCGTTCGCGCTGCGGCGCCGGCGTGTCCTCGCCGGCGGGCACGCGGTACCTGCCGGTCACCGACTGCTCGAGGTCGCGGCGCGCCAGGCGGTTCAGGAAGCCGTGGGTCACGACGACGTGGATCCGCGACTGCGTGTTGGTGTAGAGGAACCGGCCCAGGCGGCTGGCGATCGCGGGGTAGAAGTTGGCGACCTCCACCTCGACGTGGATCCGCGCCTTTCCCGGCTCGTCGCAGGCCAGGCGCCGGACGTCGATCTCCAGGTAGCCGTCGCCCTCCCGGCCGGACGGCGCCACGAGCACGCCCTTCTCGATGCGCCAGCGCACGATGCCGCGGTCGGCGTCGGTCTCGTACTCCGGCGCCCGGAACGTCAGGAGCTTCAGCGGCTTGAACAGCAGCGAGACGTAGCGCTCGCCCTCGGTGTAGTACACGCGGATCAGGCCGAGGGTCACCTTGCTCAGGTAGGCCCAGTACGTCCGCGCGAGGCGCTCGAGCGTCGCGGGCGTCCACAGCTCGTCGAAGAGCTCCTCGGAGAGCACGATGTCGGCGCCCTGGATCGAGCGGACCGCGCCGTCGGCGTCGATCTTGGTGTCGTCGGTCGGGGTCCGCACCGTCACCCCCGCGATGCGGCGCGAGCCGGCCAGCAGCCGGCGGGCCGCCGCGGAGAGCCCCGCGGCGACGAGGACCACGGCGGCGAGGATGGCCAGGGGCACCATCATCGGGCGCTGAACCTTACGCGTCGAGCGCGGCGCGCACCGCATCGTCGAAGCCCAGCGGCCGGTCGTTGAGGCCGCGCGGCGGCGCCTCGCGCACGACGGTCTCGGCGCTGAGCCCGTCGACCAGCGGCTTGACCATTCCCAGCTCGACAGGCGTGACCAGCGCCACCCAGTACGACGACAGCCGCGGGGTGAAGAGCGGGACCGGGATCAGGAGCGGCTGCCGGCGGCCCTCGACGGAGGCGAAGCGCCGCACCATCTCACGGTAGGTCAGGACGTCGGCGCCACCGAGCTGGACCTCCGCGGGGACCTCGTCGCGGTCGGCGAGGTCGGCGAGCGTTCCGACGACGTCGTCGATCGCCACCGGCTGGCTGCGGGTCTGCAGCCACTTCGGGGTGATCATCACCGGAAGGCGCTCCACCAGTCCGCGGAGCATCTGGAACGACACGCTGCCGGCGCCGACGATCATCGCCGCGCGGACGTACACCAGCTCGTCGACGCGCTCGCGCAGCACGCGCGCGACCTCGTGGCGGCTGCGCAGGTGCTCGGAGGCGTCGTCGTCGCCGCCCTCCAGGCCCCCGAGGTAGACCGTGCGCGGGACGCCCGCGGCGCGGACGGCGTCGCCGAAGGTCGCCGCGCCCCGGCGGTCGCGCCCGGCGAAGTCGGCGTCGCTGCCGCCCATCGAGTGCACGAGGTAGTAGGCGACGTCGGCGCCCTCCAGGGCCTCGGCCAGGCCGGTGCCCTCGAGCACGTCGCCCCGGACGACCTCGGCGCCGCCGGGCAGGTCGGCGTGCTCGGGCGCGCGCACGATGCACCGCACGGTGTGGCCGGCCGCGAGCAGGCGCGGCAGGAGCTGGCCGCCGACGTAGCCGGTCGCGCCCGTCAGCACGACGGTCCGGCGGCGGTTGGATGGGGAGGGGGAGGGAGCGTCCACGTGACGGGTACGCGCGCCGGCCCCGCGGCGATGAACCCGCGCCGAGCTCGAGCGCGTACACCTCGTGGTGGGCGGCCAGGAACATTCAACGGCGTGTTGAACCTTCCCTACGATGCTGACCCTGGGCATGACCACGACCGACCTCGCCATCAAGGACGTCGCCGAGCGCACCGGCATCGCCGCCGGCACGATCCGCATGTGGGAGCAGCGCTACGGCTTCCCGGCCCCCGGCCGCACGCCCGCGGGATACCGGCGCTACAGCGAGGACGACGTCAAGGCGCTGTGCCAGGTGCTCGCCCTGCGCCACCGCGGCCTCTCGGTGCCCGCCGCGATCCAGCGCGCGCAGGAGGCCGGCGGCCGCCCGTCGGACCACCCGTCGATCTACGCCGCGGTGGCCGCCGCCCACGGCGCCCGCGCGCAGATCCTCAAGAAGTCGACGCTGGTGGCGCTGTCGAAGGCCATCGAGCACGAGGCGCTGGCGCTGGCCGCCGCGCCCGTCGTGTTCGGCGCCTTCCAGCGCGAGCCGTTCTACCGCCGCGTCGAGCCGCGCTACCGCCGCCTCGCGCTCCACGCCGACGCGTCCGCCGTCTTCGCCGACTTCCCCGGCGGGCTGCGCCATCCCGAGGGCGGCCCGGCGGAGATCCCGCTGGCGCCCGACGACGCGCTGGGCAACGAGTGGGCCGTGATCGTCGACGCGCCCGGCTACGCGGCGTGCCTGCTGGCCTGGGAGCAGCCGGGCGTCACCGAACCCGGGGGGGCCGACGACGGCGAGCGGCGCTTCGAGGCGATCTGGACCATCGACCCCGCCACCACGCGCCGCGCCGCGCAGGTCGCCGCGCGCCTGGCCGGCCGCGCCGACCCGGCCTTCGGCGAGCACCTGCACGCGCTGCTCGAGGACCGGCCGCTCGCGCTCGAGCAGCCGGCGCCCGCCCTCACCGCGCTGACCAACCGCATGGTCGCCTACCTGGAGGCGGCGGCGTAGCTACACGGGCTCGAGAACGACCTCGGTCCCGGCCGGCAGCTCGCCGTCCCCGCGCGGCACGAGCGCCAGCGCGTCGGCGCCCAGCAGCGACGACAGGACGTGCGAGTCCTGCGGACCGGTCGGCGCGACGCGGCCGTCGGCGTCGCGATGCACGCGGACCATCTCGTCGCGATCGGGGTGCCGGGGCAGGGCGACGGCCAGCGGCGCGCTCGTGCGCGGCACCGACGGGTCGGCGCCCGCGAGCGCGGCGAGCGCCGGGCGGGCGAAGAGCAGGAACGTCACGTAGGCCGAGACGGGGTTGCCCGGAAGGCCCAGCACGAGCTTGCCGTCGCGCTCGCCGAGCCATGTCGGCTTGCCCGGTCGCAGGGCGACGCGCCACAGCAGCTCGCGCACGCCGAGCTCGATGAGCGCGCCCTTGACGTGGTCGTGGGGACCGACCGACACGCCGCCGGCCAGGATCACGACGTCGGCCTCGTCGAGCGCCTGCGCGATGACCGCGCGCGTCGCCTCGGGGTCGTCGACCGCATGGCCGCGGCCCACCACCTCGGCGCCGGCGCGCGAGGCGAGCGCGGCGAGCGTCGGGCCGTTGGAGTCGTGGATCTGGCCGGGCTGCAGCGGCGTGCCGGGCTCCATCAGCTCGTCGCCGGTCGTGAGGATCGCGACGCGCGGACGCGGCGTGACGTGCACGTTGATCCGCCCGGCGCCGATCGCGACGCCCAGCTCGGCCGGGCCGAGCCGCGTGCCGGCGGCCAGCACCCGCGTCCCGGCGCGCAGGTCGCTGCCCGCGTCGCGCACGTTGCGCCTGGCCGCGACCGCGTCGCCCAGGACGATCTCGTCGCCGTCGACCTCGATCAGCTCGATCTGCAGCACGGCGTCGGCACCGGCGGGCAGCGCGGCGCCGGTCGAGATCCGGACCGCCTCGCCGTCGTGCACCTCACCGGTGAAGGGCGTCCCGGCGCGCGACTCCCCGACGATGCGCAGGCGGCGGTTGGACGGCCCCTCGCGGACCGCGAAGCCGTCCATCGCGGAATTGGCGAAGGCCGGCACGTCGCCGGCGGCGACCACGTCCTCGGCGAGCATCAGGCCGAGCGCCTCGGGCACCCGGACGTCGACGGAGGGCAGGGGACGGGCGGCGGCCAGCAGCGTGGCGCGGGCCTCGTCGATCGACGGGAGGGAGGGCACGGGAGGCATTGTGCCCGCCAGAGGTCCAGTCTTCGGTCAGGTCGACGCCAATACGTCGGATCCGGATGCGAACATGCACGCTCCATGGATGGAGCAGGAACCTTCGGTCGCAAGCCGCGACCCGTAGCCGACGCACCCGCCGTCGACGCCGTCGCGGTCGCGAAGGCGTGGCTCCTCGCCCTCGTCGCCGACGCGCCGCTGCAGCAGGCCGGGGCCGTGCCCGCGGCCGAGCTCGCCCGC
>JAOPZP010000314.1 GCA_025964055.1 Conexibacter sp. | reverse complement strand
GGCAGCTGCGCCCGGCGTGTGCCGGCCTGGCGCGGAGTCCGCGGAGCGGCGTGCGGTGGTTGCCGGACCGGTTCGCGACCGACCACCGACGGGACCGGGGCCGCCGGCGGGGCGGGCGGGGCCGGCGGGACCGATCGGGCGGATGGGGCGGATGGGGCCGACGGCGGCGCGAACGCCGCGACGGAACCGGCCTGGGCCACGACCACGCTCTGCCCGACGGTGAGCGTGTCGGCGAAGGTCTGCGCGGCATGCCGGCGTGTGTGCGGGCCGTGGCCGAACTCGCGCATCGCCGCCGCCCGCTCGCCGTCGGACGCCCAGCGATAGGTGTCCGCGACCCCGCCCTCCCAGGTCAACGTGACCAGGAACGGGCGTTGGGGATCGTCGTCGGTGTCGAAGATGATCATGTCGTCCAATGGCAATGCTCATGGGGACGGAAGAAGAAGCCGACCTCGACCGGTGCCACCTGAGGCGGGTCAGCGCTTGGAGTTGGTGAAGAGCGTGCGCCTGTCGGCGCGTCGGTGTCAAGATCGGTCCTTGCCGGTGTTTTGCCTGCTTGTTGGGGGTTTTCGGATTTCCGTTTGGGGGCCCTTGCGTATATCGGCCGGGTTCAGGTGGGGCGTGCTGGTGCCTGGCCCGCGCCGTTCGGGGTCGTCGGGGTGGGAGCTCGCCGGCCGGGAAGGGGGGCCGGCCGGCGAGCGGCCTTCCACGCTGCCGCGATCGGGTGGCGGGTCGTCGGCCCGCCGGACCCGGTTGGGCAGGGGTGTCCGGGGCTGGCGGCCTCGGGAGCTTTGAGGTTGGGTCAGGTTTCGTCTCGCTGTTGGATGGGCGGGAGGTGGTCGCGCGGCGTGCGGGTGCTGGGCCGTCGGTAGCCCAGGGCGGCCTGGACGCTTGACGGCCGCCACTTGGTGCCGCCGCGCAGGGTCGGAACGCCTTCGGCGTTGAGTCGGTCGGCGATGGCCTGCAGGGTCAGCTTCGCGCTGCGCATCGCGTTGATGCGCTCGGCGAGGCCGGGTTGGTCGCTGACGGCGGGTCGGCCGGTGGTGTGGCCGCTGGCGCGGATCTCCGCCAGGCCGCTGCGGGTGCGGTTGGCGATCCGCTCGCGACCCCAGTCGCTGAGCGTGATCAGCGTGGTGGCGAGTTCGTCGCCGGTCGGGGTGGACGTGTCGAGCTGGAGGTCGAGCGCGACGAGCGCGGCGCGCGCGTCGCGGAACCACTCCATGAGGGTGCCGAGGTCGACGATCGAGCGGGCCAGAGGCCGCAGGTCGCTGACGACGAGTCCGCGGGCGTGGCCGGCGGCGATCTGCTCCAGGGCGTAGCCGAGGCCGGGTCGCTCGAGGCTGCGGCCGGTCTCGCGGTCGGTGACGACCTCGGCCAGCTCCCACCCGGCCTCCTGGCAGGCCTCTTCGATGGCATGGGTGGCGTCATCGGTCTCGGGGTGGTGGGCGTCGGCGGCCACGGTGATGTAGCCGATGACGGGTTCGCCGGCGGTGAGGCGTGATGGCGAGCGTTGGACGTCGGTTGCGTGGACCCAGACCGGCGCCGGCTTGCGGGGATCGTCGACCAGGTAGTCGGTCGTGGTTTGCGTTGGTGGGCCGGTCAGGGCGGCGGCGAGCGCGTGCCCCCGGAACGGTCCGACGCGTTGATCGTCGCTGCGGCCCTCGACGTACAGCTCGCGATCGATGGGCACCAGCGGTGCGGCGGGCTCGGGGCGCGGCTTCCGGCGGCGGGCGAGCGTCACCCCGGCGAGCGTGGCCAGCAGCGCTCCCAGCGCGGTGCCGGCCAGCCCGGCGGCCAGCCAGCTGCTGCTGTGGTCGTTGCTGGCGGTCGGGGTCCGGGGGGTGGTGGGCTGCTGCTGGGGCCTGGCCGGGGTCGCCGGTGCCGCCGGTGCCGCCGGTGCTGCCGGTGTGGCGGTGCTGGGTGTCCGTGGCGATTGGGTGGCGAGGTCCAGCAGCTTGCGCGTCTTGGCGCCGACGACGCCGTCGACGGACAACCCGTAGTCGGCCTGCAGGCGCCGCACGGCCGCGGCTGTGAGCGGTCCGTAGCGTCCGTCGATGCCGGGTGCGCCGAGGGCGTAGCCCTGATCGGCCAGCGCCTGCTGGGTGCGGCGGACCGCGGCGCTGGGGTTGGCGCCCATGCCGGCGCCCTGGGCGAGCACCTGCACTGACTGATGGTTGGGCGTGGTGGTGGCAGCGTCGGCCGGCGCGGCGGCGGTCGCGGCAACCAGCACCGCCAGCGCCACCAGGCCGCCCAGCAGCGCTGAGCTTCGAGTCCGGTCGCCGAGCGCGACCAGCCTGATGATGGTCATGAGATCTCCCTTCGAAACGGCTAGGTGCGCCGAGCCGAGCGGCCCGGCGGACTGCGTGGAAAGCCCCGAAGGGAGCTAGCCAGGCCGTTCGAGCAGGGAGATGAAGGCCATCGGCCGCCACAGCGCGACCGACGGGCGATGACGACCAAGGAGGTGGGCGGCGCGGCAGACCAGCAGCGCGGCCAGCACGGCCCACAGGAGCGAGAAGGACAGGCCGCCGAAGCCGCCGACGGCGCCGATGCCGACACCGGTCGCCGGTGCGGTGGGCGCCAGCGGCAGACGGTCGGTGCGCGACACGGGCGCGATGTGGTCGGGGGCCTGGGCGGCGGCAGCGGTGACCGTCGCGGTCGCCAGCGTCACCGGCAGGAAGATCGCGCTGCGCACGGCGCTCGGCAGCGACGTGCTCGCGGCCATCGACGGGTTCGCCGACGACGACGACGACCGGCCATCGGCCGCGATCGGCCCGACACGCCCGGCCGAGGCCACCGCGAACGAGCCGTCGTCGGCCGGCAGCACCGACGCGGACGCCGCCGGCTCGACCGTGGCGGGCGCCGAGGAGCCCTCGACGACCACCGTCGGGCTCGTCGGCCCGAGCGGCTGCACGGCCGGCGTGGCGGTGACGGTGACGGTGCTGGCGATCGGCGGGGCGGTCGGGCGAACGGGCGTGGCGGCGGTGGCGGCGGGGGTTTTGGTGATCGGGGCGGGGGTCGGGGCGTGTGGAGCGGCGGGCGGGCCGGCGGGCGTGATCGC
>JAOPZP010000546.1 GCA_025964055.1 Conexibacter sp. | reverse complement strand
AGGCCGCGGAGCTGCACCTGGCTCGACGGCGGGGTCGCCGCGGCCTACTCTCGCTGACATGGAGGTCGCCCTCTTCGTCACGTGCGTGAACGACACGCTGTTCCCGCAGACGGGCCGGGCGACCGTCGAGCTGCTCGAGCGGCTGGGGTGCACGGTCCACTTCCCGCTCGAGCAGACGTGCTGCGGGCAGGTGCACGCCAACGCCGGCTACGGCGACCTGGCGCTGCCCCTGCTGCGCCGCTTCGTCAAGGCGTTCGCCGACCCGCGCTACGAGGCGATCGTCTGCCCGTCGGCGTCGTGCGCGGCGATGGTGCACGAGCAGTACGAGCGCCTGGCGCAGGAGGCCGGCGACGCCGCGCTGCTGGAGCAGGTGCGCGCGCTGGCCCCGCGCGTGCACGAGCTGTCGCTGTTCCTGACCGGCGTGCTCGGCGTCGAGGACGTCGGCGCCTCCTTCCCCCACCGCGTCACCTACCACCCGACGTGCCACTCGCTGCGGTTGGAGCGCGTCGGGGACGCGCCGCTGCGGCTTCTGCGCCACGTGCGCGGCCTGGAGCTCGTCGAGCTGCCCGAGGCCACGACGTGCTGCGGCTTCGGCGGCACCTTCGCGGTCAAGAACGCCGACACGTCCGCGGCGATGCTCGCCGACAAGCTCGCCTGCGTGCAGCGCACCGGCGCCGAGGTCTGCTCGGCGCTCGACAACTCCTGCCTGCTGCACATCGGCGGCGGGCTCAGCCGGATCCGGGCGGGCACGCGCCCGCTGCACCTCGTCGAGATCCTCAACTCGACCGAACCCGCGGCGGCGCTCTGATGGCCGCTCCCGGCGGCTTCACCGAGGCGGCCAAGGCCGAGTTGCGCAACCCGCAGCTGCGGCGCAACCTGCGCAAGGCCACCACGACGATCCGCGCCAAGAGGGAGGCGGTCGTCGCCGAGGTCGACGAGTGGGAGGAGCTGCGCGAAGCCGGGCGCCGGATCAAGCTCGAGGCGATGGCGCAGCTCGACGTGCACCTCGAGCGGCTCGAGGCGCAGGTCGTCGCCGCCGGCGGCACGGTCCACTGGGCGCGCGACGGCGCCGAGGCCAACGCGATCGACACAAGCCTGGTGCGCGACACCGGCAGCCGCGAGGTCATCAAGGTCAAGTCGATGGCCACCGACGAGATCGGCCTCAACGCCGCGTTGGAGCAGGCCGGGATCGCCGCGCACGAGACCGACCTGGCCGAGCTCATCGTCCAGCTCGCGCACGACCGCCCGTCGCACATCCTCGTGCCGGCGATCCACCGCAACCGCGCCGAGATCCGCGACCTGTTCCGCGCCACGCTTCCCGGCGCCCAAGACGTCTCCGACGACCCGGCGGCCCTGGCCGAGGCCGCCCGCCGCTTCCTGCGCGAGCGGTTCCTGTCGGTCCAGGTCGGCATCAGCGGGGCGAACTTCGCGGTGGCCGAGACCGGCACCGTCGGCGTCGTGGAGTCCGAGGGCAACGGGCGCATGTGCACCACCTTGCCCCAGACGCTGATCACGGTCATGGGCATCGAGAAGGTGCTGCCGCGCTTCGAGGACCTCGGCGTGATGCTCGAGCTGCTGCCGCGCTCGTCGACCGGCGAGCGGATGAACCCCTACACCTCGCTGTGGACCGGCGTGACGCCGGGCGACGGGCCGCAGGCCTTCCACCTCGTGCTGCTGGACGCCGGGCGCACGCTCACGCTCGCCGACCCGATCGGGCGCGACGCGCTGCACTGCATCCGCTGCTCGGCCTGCCTGAACGTCTGCCCGGTCTTCGAGCGCACCGGCGGCCATGCCTACAACTCGACCTATCCCGGCCCGATCGGCGCGATCCTCACCCCGCAGCTGTCGGGCCTGCAGGAGGGCGCCGACCTGCCGTGGGCCAGCTCGCTGTGCGGCGCGTGCTTCGACGCCTGCCCGGTCAAGATCGACATCCCGAGCCTGCTCGTGCACCTGCGCGGCCGCGTGATCCGCGAGCGCGGCGGCCCGCGCGGCGAGGGCATCGCCATGGAGGCGCTCGCGCGCGTGTTCGCCCACCGGCGCCGCTACGAGGCCGCGCAGAAGCTCGCCCGCGCCGGCGGACGCCCGCTGTCGCGCGACGGTCGCATCGAGGCGCGCCTGCCCGGCCCGCTGAAGGGCTGGACCGCGGTGCGCGACCTGCCGGCGCCGCCCGACCAGAGCTTCCGCGACTGGTGGCGGGAGCACCGCGCATGAGCGACGCCCGCGAGGAGATCCTCGGCCGCGTCCGCGCGGCGCTGAGCGACCGGCCCGACGTCCCCGAGCACCGGTCCGGCCCGCCGCGCGCCGGCGCGCCGGGGCGCGACCTGGTCGCCCGCTTCGTCCAGCGCGTCGAGGACTACCGCGCGACGGTGGTGCGGGTCGACGGCGCCGACCCCGACGTCGTGCGAACGGCGATCGAGACCGCGCTGGCCCGCCACGACGCGCACACGGTCGCGCTGCCGGCGGGCTTCCCCGCCGCCTGGCGCCCGGCGTCGGTGACGCTCGACGAGGCCCCCGCCGACGCGCTGCCCGACCCGCACGCGCTCGCGCGCCTCGACGGCGTGGTGACGACCTCGGCGGCCGCGATCGCCGAGACCGGCACGATCATCCTCGACGCCGGGCCGGGCCAGGGCCCCCGCGCGCTCAGCCTGATCCCCGACGTCCATGTGTGCGTCGTGCGCGCCTCGCAGATCGTCTCCGGCGTCGTCGGCGCCGTCGCGGAGATGCGCCGCTCGGTGACCGCCACCCGCCGCCCGCTGACGCTGATCTCGGGTCCGTCGGCGACCTCCGACATCGAGCTGGACCGCGTCGAAGGCGTCCACGGTCCGCGGCTGCTGGAGGTCGTCGTGGTCGACGACGCCGGGCCCGAGCCCCGCACCCCCTGACCGGGGGCGACGCGACAAGCCCGCGGGTCGGGGTGTGTAACGTGCTCGGTCACGGACAGACCCCGTGAGCACCGATGACGGTCACCGACCCCGCCACCCTGGTCGAGGATCTCGCCGCCACCCGGCAGCGCACCCTCGACCTCGTCGCCCATCTGCCGACCGCCGACCTCGAGCGGCAGATCGCGCCGATCATGAGCCCGCTCGTCTGGGACCTCGGGCACATCGCGGCCTACGAGGACCTGTGGCTGGTGCACCGCCACACGGGGACGGAGCTGCTGCGCCCCGACCTGGCCGCGCTCTACGACGCCTTCGAGACGCCGCGCGCCGTGCGCGGCGACCTGGAGATCCTCCGCCATGCCGACGCGGTGGCCTACCTCGACGGCGTGCGCGAGCGCACGCTGGCGGCGATCGCGACCCACGGCGTCGACCCCACCATCCACGAGATGGTCCTGCGCCACGAGCTCCAGCACACCGAGACGATGCGCCAGGCGATGGCCATCGCCGGCCTGCTGCCGCCCGGCGAGCCGGACCTGCCTCCGCTGCGCGGTCCCGACGGATGGCTGCACGTCGCCGCCGGCACCCACGCGCTCGGCGCGCCCGCTGCCGGCTTCGCCTACGACAACGAGCGTCCGCGGCATGGCGTGCACGTCAACGCCTACATGATCGCGCGGCGGCCGGTGACCAACGCCACCTGGCTGGCGTTCGTCGAGGGCGGCGGCTACGTGCGACGCGAATGGTGGTCGGCCGAGGGCTGGGCGTGGAAGGAGGAGTACGACATCACCCACCACCCAGCCGTGGTGGACGGGGCTGCCGACGCGCCCGCGTGCCACCTTTCCTGGTTCGAGGCAGAGGCCTTGGCGCGGTGGCGCGGAGCACGGCTCCCCACCGAGGCCGAGTGGGAGAAGGCCACTGGCCACCTCGACGGCGTCGGGATGATCTGGGAGTGGACCGCCAGCACGTTCGGCGGCTACCCCGGCTTCCGCGCGCACCCGTACCGCGAGTACTCCGAGGTCTTCTTCGGCGACGCCTACCGCGTCCTGCGCGGCGGCTCCTGGGCCACCGCCCCGCGCGTCGCCACCACGACTTTCCGCAACTGGGACCTCCCCGAGCGCCGGCAGCTCTTCGCCGGGGTGCGGCTGGCCCGCGATCCCGAATCCGAGGAGCAGTCCTGATGGAGCCCGTGCTGGCGCCCTCCGCCCGGTCCCGCGTCATCGTCGAGTCCCACCTCGGCGGCGGCGAGCATCGCACGCTGGCCGACGACGTCCTCGACGGCCTCACCCGGCCGTTCAAGGAGCTGCCGCCCAAGCACTTCTACGACGCGCGCGGCGCCGACCTGTTCGACCAGATCTGCGAGCAGCCCGAGTACTACCCCACGCGCAGCGAGCGCTCGATCCTCGCCACGCGCAGCGCCGAGATCGTGGCGATGACCGGCGCGGCCGAGCTCGTGGAGCTGGGCTCGGGCACCGCGGCCAAGACGCGCCTGCTGCTGGCCGCGATGCACGAGGCCGGAACGCTGGACCGCTACGTGCCGATCGACGTGACCGAGGGCATGGTCCGCGCATCGGCCCACGCGCTGGTCGAGGAGTTCGACGGCCTGCGGGTGCACGGCATCGTCGGCGACTTCGAGCGCCACCTGGACCGCGTCCCGCCGCCCGTCGCGGGCCGGCCGCGGATCGTCGCGTTCCTCGGCGGCACGCTCGGCAACTTCACGCCGGGCAGCCGCCGCCGCTTCCTGCGGTCGCTCTCGGCGCTGCTCGGCGAGGACGGCTATCTGCTGTTGGGAACCGATCTGGTGAAGGACGTCGCGACGCTCGAGGCCGCCTACGACGACGCCGCGGGCGTCACCGCCGAGTTCAACCGCAACGTCCTGCACGTCCTCAACCGGGAGCTCGACGCCGACTTCGTGCCGACGTCGTTCGACCACGTCGCGTTCTTCGACCGCGACCGCGAGTGGATCGAGATGCGGCTGCGCGCCCAGCGCCCGCAGCGCGTGCACGTCCGCAAGCTCGACCTCCAGTTGACGTTCGCGGCCGGCGAGGAGCTGCGCACCGAGATCAGCGCGAAGTTCACGCGCGAGCGCATCGAAGGCGACCTTGCCGCGGCGGGGATGGTGCTGGAGGACCGGCTGCTCGACGCCGACGGGCTCTTCGCGCTCAACCTCGCCCGCAAACCTAACTGAAGGTGCGGGAATGTCCCCTTCCCGGCACGAAGCTCCACTTCTAGACTCTTCGTCTCACCAAGCTTGCGGCACCCAGGCACGGATGACCTGGCCGTCCGCCGCGAGCGACAAGGGGCAGAAAGAACCTTTCGGATGCAGCGGCTCCTCCAGAGCGTCGAGCGGCTTGCGCGCCTCGCCCAGCGAGACGCCGGCCTGCCCGCGGTCCAGCGCGCGCTGGGCGAGGAGCTCGTCGCGGTGCTCGGCGTCGACCAGGCGCACGTCATCGTGCTCGCCGCCGGCCACCCGTCCTACGGCGTCGTCTCGCTGCGCGACGCCGGCTGCGCGGAGTACGTCCTGCCGCGCCCGGGCGCGCTCGACGCGCTGCGCTGGGTCGCCGACTCGGGCCGTCCCGTCACGGTCCCCGACGCCCGCGTGGACGGCACGCTGCCGCCCGAGCTCGTGCGCACCTACGGCGTGGCCACCGCCGCGGTGCTCCCGCTGCGCGCCGGCGACACCGTGCGCGCGGTCGTCGTCCTCGGCGCGCGCGAGCCGCGGACGTGGAGCG
>JAOPZP010000544.1 GCA_025964055.1 Conexibacter sp. | reverse complement strand
CGCTCCGCCGGCCTCCAGCTGCGCCGCCAGCGCCCGGGCGACCGCGCCGAAGTCCACGATGCCGGTGTCGGGCGAGTGCAGCGCCGCGATCCCCGCCGCGTGGGGCTCGATCTCGGCGAGCTCCTCGGGGCCGATGCGGCGCAGGCCCGGCACGCCGTTGGCGCGCCCCCGGGCCTCCAGCTCGTCCAGCCGCGGCAGCTCGGACGGCTCCAGCGCCACGATCACCTTGCCGCAGCGCTCGTGCGCGATCCCGTGCTCCTCGCAGAAGGCGTACATGTCGCGCACGCCCTCGACGCACAGCCGCGCCTTCAGCGATCCCGGCGCGTAGTAGATCCCCGCGTGCGCGACGCCCGAGTTCGACCCGGTCTGGTGGCGGCCCACCGTGGACTCGCGCTCCAGCACGACGATCCGCGCATCGGGATCGCGCCGCTGCAGCTCCCGCGCGGTCGCCAGGCCGACGATGCCGCCGCCGACGACGGCGACGTCGCACTCGCCCGATGGGTCTTCCGGTGTCATGTCGGGATCGTACGGGCTACGGATCGGGCAGAGTCCAGCCCTCGATGACCGTTCTCGTCACCGGAGCCAGCGGCTACGTCGGAGCCGCGCTCATCCCCCGCCTGCAGGCGGCCGGCCTGCCCGTGCGCGCGTTCGCCCGCGACCCGTCCCGCGTGCTCGCCGCCGGCGTCGACGTCGGCGGCCTCGAGATCGTCAGCGGCGACGCCGTCGCCGGCGACGGCCTGGACGCGGCGCTCGACGGCGTCGACGTCGCCTACTTCCTCATCCACTCCATGGAGACCGCCGCCGGCGGCGCCGACGACGGCTTCCGCTCGCGCGACCGCCGCGCGGCCGAGCACTTCGCGGAGGCGTGCCGGCGAGCGGGCGTGCGCCGGGTGGTCTACCTCGGCGGTCCCGTCCCCGCGACCGGCGTCGCCTCGCCGCACCTGGCCAGCCGCCTCGAGGTCGAGGAGACCCTGCTGCAGGCCGCGCCCGAGGCGCTGGCCCTGCGCGCCTCGATCCTCATCGCCGCCCGGTCGCGCTCGTTCCGCTTCCTCGTGCGCCTCGTCGAGCGCGTGCCGGTCATGCCGCTGCCCGCGTGGCGCGACAACCGCACCGCCCCGCTGGACGGCCGCGACATGCTCGCCTTCCTGCTGGCCGGCGGCACGTCGGCGGCGGTCGACCGGCCGCTGTCGCTGGACATCGCCGGCCCCGACGTCGTGACCTACGGCGCGCTGGTCGACCGCATCCGCGGCGCGCTGCTGGTCGGGCGCGTGCCCATCCCGCTGCCGTTCAACCTCACATCGGTGGCGAGCCGCGTCGCGGCGGCGATCGCCGGCGAGGACCCGGCGCTCATCGGCCCGCTGATGGAGAGCCTGGAGAGCGACCTGCTGCCGCGCGACGACCGCGCCGCCGCGCTGCTGGGGGTGCGGCGCCATCGCCTGGACGCCGCGATCGAGCGGGCCCTGCGGGAGTGGGAGTCCGTCGAGGAGCTGCGGGCGCGCTGAGGCGCGCCCCAAGTAGGGTTGCGGCCAGTGAGCGACGTGTCCACGACCATTGACATCGACGCGCCCGTCCGTGACGTCTGGGCCATCGTGATGAACCCCGAGCGCCTCGGCGAATGGGTGACCATCCACCGGGAGTTGCTGTCGCACTCGCCCGGCGCGATGGAGCAGCTGCTGTGCCTGCGCGGCGCCAAGTTCAAGGTGAAGTGGCAGTTGACCACCAACGACGCGCCCCACCACGCCCGGTGGACCGGCCGCGGGCCCGCGCGCTCGCACGCCGAGACCGAGTACCGCCTGTCCGACAACGGCAAGGGCGGCACGCGCTTCGCCTACCGCAACGAGTTCAAGGCCCCGCTGGGGCCGCTCGGCGCGCTCGCCAGCCACGCGCTGGTCGGCGGGCTCCCGGCCAAGGAGGCCAACGCGTCGCTGCAGCGCCTCAAGACGCTGGCCGAGCGCGCGGCCTGACGCGCGCCCGCGCGGCGGCCAAGGCCTTTGCCATCGGGGCCTTCAGTGTTCCGGCGTGCTCGTTCGAGGCGACCCGCGCGCTGCAGGCCGGCATGCGACGTTGACTCACCCCCATCGCGCGTGTGACACTCACTGCCAGTAACAGTAACTCCGAACAAGGCAGACGATGGCAGATTTTCTGGATGAGAAGCGTCGCGAGATGCAGGAGCGGCTCAAGGAGCTGTGCCCGCTGGTCGACGAGTTCCATCGCCTCGAGGCGGCCGTCGCGGCGCTGGACGGCGTCGACACGACGAGCAGCCCGGCGCCGGCGCGCCGGCGTTCCAGCGGTTCGGGCTCCGGCGGCTCCTCGGCCGGCGGCAACGGGCGCCGCGGCCGGCCGCGCGGCTCGGGCACGCGCGGCAAGCAGGCGCTGGACGCCGTGCGCGCCAAGCCCGGCATCACGATCCCCGAGATCGCCGAGCAGATGGGCATCCAGCAGAACTACCTCTATCGGGTGCTCCCCGGCCTCCAGAAGGACGGCCTCATCCGCAAGGAGGGCCGGGGCTGGCACCCGATGGAGGCCGCCTGAGGCGGGCCGCGTAGGCGCTGGCCGCGTAGGCGCTCCGTCGCCCAGAGGGCGACCGCGCCTCCGCGGCTTGCGGGAATCGCCCAGGGGCGATTCCCGCGGCCCCCGCTAAATCAGGCCCAGCTCGCGGACCGAGTCACGCTCGCCCTTGAGCTCGCCGACGGTGATGTCGATCTTCGACTGGGCGAAGTCGCCCACGTCGAGGCCCTCGACGATCTCGTAGCTGCCGCCCGCGGTGCGGACGGGGAAGCTGGAGATCAGCCCCTCCTCGACGCCGTACTGGCCGCCCGAGGGGACCGCCATCGACCGCAGGCCGTCGGCGCCGAGCACCCAGTCGTGGACGTGGTCGATCGCGGCGTTGGCGGCGCTGGCCGCGGAGGAGGCGCCGCGCGCCTCGATGATCGCCGCACCGCGCTTGCCGACGTTGGGCAGGTACTCGTTCTCGTACCACGCCATGTCGTCGACGGCGTCGACGGCGCGCTGGCCGTTGACGGTGGCGTTGAACAGGTCGGGGAACATCGTCGGCGAGTGGTTGCCCCACACGACGAGGTCCTGGACGTCGGTGACGCCGACGCCGAGCTTGTTGGCGAGCTGCGCGACCGCGCGGTTCTCGTCCAGGCGCGTCATCGCGGTGAAGCGCTCGCGCGGCACGTCGGGCGCGTTGCTCATGGCGATCAACGCATTGGTGTTGGCCGGGTTGCCGACGACGAGGATCCGGACGTCGTCGGCGGCGTGGGCGTTGATGGCCTGGCCCTGGGGCTTGAAGATCGCGCCGTTGGCCTCCAGCAGGTCGGCGCGCTCCATGCCCTTGGTGCGCGGGCGCGCGCCGACCAGCAGGCCGACGTTGGCGCCGTCGAACGCCTCGTTGGGATCGGCGGTGATGTCGATGGCCTCCAGCAGCGGGAAGGCGCAGTCGACGAGCTCCATGGCGGTGCCCTCGGCGGCCTTCAGCGCCGGCTCGATCTCCAGGAGGCGCAGGCGGACCTTCTCGTCGGGGCCGAGCAGCTGGCCGGAGGCGATGCGGAAGAGGAGGGCGTATCCGATGGCGCCGGCCGCGCCGGTCACCGTGACAGTCTTGGGCATGCCCGGAAAACTATCGGTGCCGGCGCGCCCGCGGGCGCTCGGCCCTCAGCCGATCGAGGCGAGCACCTCGTCGAGCGTCGCGCTCGGGCGCATGGCCGCCGCCACGCGGTCCGGGTCCGGCCGGTAGTAGCCGCCGACGTCGACCGGCTCGCCCTGGACGCCGTTGAGCTCCTCGACGATCGTCGCCTCGGCGTCGGCCAGCCGCTGCGCCAGCGGCGCGAACCGAGCGGCGAGCTCGGCGTCCTCGGTCTGGGCGGCCAGCTCCCGCGCCCAGTACAGCGCGAGGTAGAAGTGGCTGCCGCGGTTGTCGAGCTCGCCCACCTTGCGCGACGGCGAGCGGCCCTCCTCCAGCACGCTGCCGGTCGCGCGATCGAGCGTGCCGGCCAGCAGCTTGGCGCCCGCGTTGCCGGTCTTCTCGGCGAGCATCTCGAGCGAGACCGACAGCGCCAGGAACTCGCC
>JAOPZP010000531.1 GCA_025964055.1 Conexibacter sp. | reverse complement strand
CGGCCGCAGGCGGTCGCCGACGTGCAGCGTGCCCGCGCTGAGCAGGTCGGCGCGCAGGCCCCCGCGGTGCACCATCGGGCGCAGCAGGGCGCCGCCGTTGAGCCGGTCGAGGTGCGCGCACGGCTCGCACAGCCGGCGGCCACGGCAGCGGACGGCGCCGAGCGCGAACTCGCGGCCGACGAGCCCGTTGAGGTCGGTGCCGCGCACCACGACGTTGCGGCGGTGGTCGACGGGCGCGCCGCGCGCGGCGGCCAGCGCGTCGAGCACGGCGGCGTCGACCAGCGTCAGCGCGCTGCCGGGGCGGCCGGAGGCGAACGTCCCGGTGCCGGCGGCGTAGCGGTCGCCGGCCAGCCCGTGGCCGGGCAGCGCCTCGACGCGGTCGACGTGCTGGACGGGCCCGCCGGCGGCCGGGGCGACGACGAGCGCCTCGATCGTGCCCTCGCCGATCGCCTCGACGTCCGGCGCCGGCCACGCCGCCAGCTCCAGCGGCGCGACCAGGAAGCCCTCGAGGATCTCGTCGGTCGTGCCGGCCGGATCCCAGATCGGCCCCGACGGGACGCCGAACATGACCACCGCGCGTGGCTCGCCGCCCGCCCGCTCCGGGCGCAGCGCGATCCACGATCCGGGCCAGCCGAAGTCGCTCGCCCCCGCCACGGGCACCAGCCCCAGCCCCCGCTCGGCCAGCCAGGCACGCAGCTCGTCGGCGCCGAGCGGGACGTCGGCGGCCGGCACGGCGACGACCTGCGCGACGCAGGCGGCGAGGGTCGAGCGCTCGGTGTGGCGGCCCATGGCCCCGCGTCGCCTACGCCGCGGCGGTCGTGGCGGCGGCGGCCGGGCGCCGGTCGGTCCCGAACGCGCGCAGGTCGGCGAACAGGTCGGCGATCACGCGCGGCCAGACCTTCGACGCCGCGAACCGGCGGCTGGTGTGGTGGCCGCGGATCCGGATGCGGTCGTGGAGGTCGGGCATCCGGTGCAGCTGGCGGACGCGCAGGCCCAGCTCGTCGCGGTTCAGGACCTGCAGGAGGTCGCGGTTGGGCTCCAGGCCGTAGGGCGGCTCGAGCACCTCGCTGATGACGAGCGAACCGGCTGCCAGGTGCAGCAGCACGCGGTTCTCGAACGTCGGCAGCCCCTCCTCACCATGGACGTTGAGGCCCACGTCCGCGCCGGCCAGCACCGCGTCGAGCGCGGCGCCCATGAGCCCGTGGGCGTAGTGCGGGAGGTCGAACTCGTGCTTGAGGCCGAGGATCGACTGCTCCCGGTGCATCGTCGAGTACCCCACGAAGATGATCCGAGGCGGCCGCCGCGACGGCGTCGGCGGGTGGTAGAGCCGGTCGTCGACCGGCAGCGGCATCGCGCGCCAGACCGGCAGGAGCTCGGCGGCCGCGTCCCAGCTGCCGGCGTCGAAGAGGATCGCGCGGTCGACGTTGCCGCGGTCCACCCGGCGCAGCTCGGCCAGGTTGTACTCGTGGTTGCGATGCGCGGCGCGGCCCGGCCGCGGCAGCGGCTCGGTGACGAAGCCGACCACCGGGGCGGCGATCGCGTCCATCGTCCCCGGCGGCAGGATCTCGGGGCGGAACACGACGACGACGTGCGGGTCCAAGCGCCGCAGCGCGCCCAGCATCGGGGCGGTCTCGGCGCCGCCGCGGTAGTCGACGAACGCCGGCACGAGGCCGGCCGCGGGCGCGGCCAGCGAGCACGCCTCGAAGTACGTGCGCTGGCCGACGAAGGCGACGCGCACGGGCGCGCCCGGGTGCGGCAGCGCGTACGGGAGGTCGTGGCGGCGCACTCGCGCGTACGATAGTTGCTCGTGCGCGTCGCGTTCCTGCTCCAGGACCTTCAGCAGTCGGGCGGGACGGGTGCCGTCGTCGAGCACGCCGCCCAGCTGCGGCGCCACCACGGCATCGACGCGCAGCTCGTCCTCGTCCGGCCGCCCGAGCATCCCGACTGGCCCTACCGCGGCCTGTCCGAGGTGCCCGTCCTCGCGCTCGACGCCGCCCGCGCCGAGCCGTGGGACGTCGCGGTCTCGACCTCGTGGCCGACCACGTCGGCGCTCTTCGAGCTGCCGGCCCGCCGCCACGCCGCGCTCGTCGCCGGCCTGGAGGACTCGGCCTACGAGCCCGAGGCGCCCGAGCAGCTCGCCGCCGCGATGGTGACCTCGCTCCCCGTGCGCTTCATCACGGGCGCGCGCTGGCTGGCCGAGCTGCTGGAGGACCTGCAGCCGGGCAACCGCGTGCTCTACGTGCGCGACGGCATCGCCAAGGACGTCTTCCGCGCGCCGGCCGCGCTTGCGCCGGCCGCTGACGGCGCGCCGCTGCGGGTTGTGCTGTTCGGCGATCGCGGCGACCGGCGCAGCGGCGTCGAGGGCGCGGTCGCCGCGGTCGCCGCGATGGCCGAGCCCGTCCACGTCACGTGGATCGCGCCCCGGGCGGTCGCCGCGCCGCCCGGCGTCGACCGCGTGCTCGGCGGGCTGAGCGCGAGCGAGCTGGCCGACGTGCTCGGCCGCAGCGACGTCGTGCTCGACCTTCCGCGCGCCAAGGGGATGTCGCGTCCGCCGCTGGAGGCCTTCCACCGCGGCGCGACGGTCGTGACCACGCCGGTCACGGGCCACGAGGAGTACGTGCGCCACGGCGCGAACGGGCTGGTCGTCGGCTGGGACGACCCGCGCGGCACCGCGCGCACGCTCGACCTCCTCGCGCGCGACCGCCGCCTGCTGCACGAGCTGCGCACGGGCGCGCTGCACACCGCCGCGACGTGGCCGGACTGGCGCCAGGCCTCCGGCGTCATGGCGCTGGCGCTGCGTCGCGTCGCCTCCGAGCCCGG
>JAOPZP010000308.1 GCA_025964055.1 Conexibacter sp. | reverse complement strand
CGGCCAACTCGGCGGCCAGCCGCGTGCGCGCGCGGGAGAGCCGCTGGTGCACCGCTGCGGTCGAGCAGCCCAGGACGACCGCGGCGTGCGCGGCGTCCAGCCCCTCGTGGGCATGCTGCTCGGCCTCGGCCAGGCGCCCGCAGCGAGGCGTTGAGCTCCGCCGCGCGCCCCAGGTGCTCCTCGGCCTCGGCGTAGCGGCCGATCACGCCCGCCACGGCGCCGAGGTGGTGGTCGACGGTCCCCCAGGCGCTGATGCCGCTGTAGACGACCTGGCCGCTCCACGGCAGCAGCAGGTCGTAGAGCACCGTCGCGGCCGCGCGGTCCTGCAGGTGCGCGGCGACCTCGGCGTAGATCGCCAGCCCCGGCAGCCAGGTGACGTCGGGCGGCAGCTCGGCGAACCGCGTCGCCGTCTCGTGGGCCAGCAGCCGCCGCGCCTCGTCGTCGAGGTCGCCCTCGCAGCAGGCGAGCGCGAGCACCGCGCGGAAGGCCGGGATGCCCGGGTTGTCGGAGACGACCTGGGCGATCAGGGGCTGCAGCTCGGCCAGCCGCCCCTGCTCGTAGCGGATGTTGGTCAGCTGGCTGGTGAAGAACGAGAGCGCGTCGGGCTGCGCGCTCATCGTCGCGATCTGCAGCGCCTCGTGGGCGTGCTGCTCGGCCTCGGCGAGGCGGCCGGCGATGATCTCGAGGTTGCCCTGGTCGTAGGTGGCCAGCCAGCGCATCGTCGGCTGGCCGAGGCGATCGGCCAGCGCCGCCTCGTGCTCGACGTCGCGCGCCGCGTCGGCCAGCCGCGCCGCCTCGACGAACGCGGCGGCCCGCCAGTGCACGGCATGGAACTCGGCGACCGGGTCGCCGGTCCGGCGGGCCGCGGCGACGTTCTCGTCGCTGTTGGCCAGCCGCTCCTCGAGCGTCTCAGGCATCCACAGCGTCACGAAGCGCAGGCTCAGCACGCGGCTCAGCGCGGCGGGATCGTCGAGGCGGCGCGCCAGCGCCACCGCCTGGTCGCTCAGCCCGATGCGCCGTTCCCGGTCGGCGGGCGAGAACGCCAGCTCGGCCGCGAGCGTGGCCAGCAGGACGGCGCGCTCCGGGCTGTCGGCCTCGCCCACGGCGACCAGCGCGTCCTCCAGCGCGTGGAGGCGCTCGTCGTCGACCAGGCCGGAGGCGCTGACGAACCCGCGGCTGTTGGCGAGCACCGAGCGCACGAGGCGCGGCCCGTCCTCCAGGCGCCGCGCCAGCGCGGCGGCCTCGAGCAGGGTGGTGCGGAACTCCGGGTCGCCCGCCTGGCGCTCGGCGTCGCCGAGCCCGACGAGCAGCTCGAAGCGCGTGAGGTCGTCGGCGCCGTCGAGCTGGCCGTGGAGGTCGAGGCCCTGGCGGTACCAGCGCACGCCGTCGTCGGGCGCCAGCTGCGCCACGGCGTGCGCGCCGGCGGCCAGCGTGTAGCGCAGCGCGCGCGGCAGGTCGGCGGGCTCGGCGTTGAGCCAGTGGCGTGCGAGCTCGGCGACGCGCCGGTTGGCGGTCCCCTCCGCGCCGTCGCCGACGAGCTCCTCCAGCGCCGTGGCGGCGCGCCAGTGCAGGCGCGCGCGGCGCCCCGCGCCCAGGCTCTCGTAGAGCGTCGTGACGATCAGGCCGTGCGCGAAGGCGTAGCGTTCACCGGGATGGCGCGGGGCGACGACCAGCGCCGCGTCGGCCGCGCGATCGATCGCCGCGACCACCGCGTCGACCCCGCCGCCATCGTCGAGCATCCGCCCGACCAGCTCGAGGTCGAACTCCTGGCCGATGACCGCGGCCGCCGCGAGCGGCTCGTGCGCCGCGTCGCCGAGGCGCTGCAGGCGGCGCTCGATCACGTCGCGGACGCTGAGGGGCACCGGCTCGGCGAGCAGGTCGGCGCCGTGGTGGCGCAGGATCTCGGTGACGAAGAACGCGTTGCCCGACGTGCGGCGCTGCAGCGTGTGGGCGGCGTCGAGGCCCGCGCTGTCGAGCTCGTGGCCGGTCGCGTCGCGCGCCAGCTCCGCGACGGCCTGCGCCTGGAGGCCCTCGAGCTCCAGGCGGGTGACGTCGGGCTCGCGGTGCAGGTCGGCCAGCAGCTTGGCCAGCGGCTGCTCGTCGTCGAGCTCGGTCGAGCGGAACGTCGCGACGATCGTCAGGCGCAGCCGCAGGTCGGCCGACGCGAGGTGGCGCAGGAGCAGCAGCGTCGGCGTGTCGGCCCACTGGATGTCGTCGAGGAACAGGACGACCGGGCGCTGGGACTGCTCGGCGTTCAGCAGGCCGCAGACGGCGCTGAAGAGCAGGTAGCGCTCGGTGTCGCCGTCGGCCACCTGGGGCGCCGGCGCGTCGGGCAGCCGGCGCTCGAACGCGCCGACCAGGCGACGGAGCTCGCCGCCGTGCTCGGCGACATGGCGCTCCAGGACCGCGTCGGCGGCGTGCTCGACGAGGTGCGAGAGCGCCTCGACGAACGGCTGGTAGGGCATCCGCAGGTCCTCGTCGCAGCGGCCCTGCAGGACCGTGGCGCCGCGGGCGTGCGCGGCGACCGCGACCTCGCGCGCCAGGCGCGACTTGCCGATGCCGGGCTCGCCGCCGAGCAGCACGACCTGGCGCCCGCCGTGGGCGGCGCGCGACAGCACCGGCTCGAGCTGCGCGAGCTCCAGGGAGCGGCCGACGAAGGCCTCGGGGCGCGCCACCTCCAGCCGCGCCGGCAGCGGCACCGACGGCTCGGGCAGCGGGTCCCAGCGGATCTCGGCGGCGGACTCGGGGCCGCCGAGGCGGCGGGGCTCGCCGAGGGCGAACGCGCCGCCGCGCAGGCGCTCCCAGAGGCCGACGTCGACCAGGATCTGGCCGGCGCCGGCCAGGGCGCAGAGGTGGTCGTCGCGGCCCGGCTCGACCGCGGCCGCGATCCGCAGGACGCCCGGCACCGCGGCCGTGCGGTTGTCGGCCTCGATGCGCTGCTGCAGCTCGACGGCGCAGCTCGCGGCCTGGCCGGCATCGGCGAAGGCGACGCGCAGGACGTCGGGCTCGGTGCGCACGTCCACGGCCCCGTCGGCGCTTGCCACGATCGTCTGCATGAGCGCCAGCTGGCGCCCGCGGGCTTCCGCACCGCCTGCGAGGGCGGCCGAGAGGTGGATCGTGGTGTGCTGCGCTGGGTGGTCTGGGTCTCCCATGCCCCCGGCTCCGTGACGGGCCATCCGACGCCCGCATCATGACGGAGCCGGGGAACATGAGAGAAGCAGCGGCGTGGATTCCGTGGCGGCGTCCATCCGTGGCCCGTCCTTGGAGTCGGAGCGCGTCATCCCCGCCGCCCTCCGGTGCCGCGTGTGTGTCGTCCTTGCACGCCCTGGGCGTGACGTCGGGGGGAACGGCGTTCACCGGCCGTGAACGTGTGTCAGCAGACCGGTGCGGCGGCCCGGGCCGCTAGGGTGAGGCGCATGCCCCTGGTCCCGATGGTGATCGAGCGAACCGCGCGCGGCGAGCGCGAGTACGACATCTACTCGCGTCTTCTCAACGAGCGGATCATCTTCCTCGGCACGGCGGTGGACGACCAGGTCGCCAACCTGATCGTGGCCCAGCTCCTGCACCTGGAGTCTGCGGACC
>JAOPZP010000516.1 GCA_025964055.1 Conexibacter sp. | reverse complement strand
CGAGGCCGATGACGCTGAGCAGCAGGCCGCTGCCCAGGCCGACCTTCTCGCCGTAGCCCTTGCGCAGCGACAGGGCGCTGGCGCCCCAGGCCGAGCCCAGCCAGAGGTAGAGCAGCCAGAAGGCCTTGGAGCCGAGCGCGGCGGTGATGAAGAGCGATCCGGTCATCTCAGGTCCCCAGGTACGCGGCCTTGACGCGCTCGTCGTTGCGCAGCGCGGCCGACTTGTCGGTGAGCGCGACGGTCCCGGTCTCCAGGACGTAGCCGCGGGTGGAGACGTCGAGCGCGTAGTTCGCGTTCTGCTCGACGAGCAGGATCGTGACGCCCTGCTGGTTGATCTCCCGGATGATCTCGTAGATCTTGTCCACGATCACCGGGGCCAGGCCGAGCGACGGCTCGTCGAGCAGCAGCAGGGACGGTTGCGCCATCAGCGCCCGCCCCATCGCGAGCATCTGCTGCTCGCCGCCCGACATCGTGCCCGCCTTCTGCTTCGCGCGCTCCTGCAACCGCGGGAACATCTCGTAGACGCGGTCGATGTCGCCGCGGATGGCGGCGCCGTCCTTGCGGGTGAACGCCCCCATCTCGAGGTTCTCGAGGACCGTCATGCGCGGGAAGATGCGCCGGCCCTCGGGCGAGTGCGCGATCCCCATGCCGGCGACCGTGTGCCCGGCGACGCCGGTGATGTCCTCGCCCTGGTAGTAGATGCTGCCCGAGCGCGGCGGGACGATCCCCGAGATCGAGCGCAGCGTCGTGGTCTTGCCGGCGCCGTTGGAGCCGATCAGCGTCACGATCTCGCCCTCGAACACCTCCAGCGAGATGCCCTTGAGCGCCTCGATCGCGCCGTAGAACGTGTGGATGTCGTCGACGTGGAGGACGGGCGTCTTGCGGCTTCCACCGCCCGGCGCCGTCGGGGCCGGAGCCTCGGGGGTCGTGCTCATGCCTGGCTCCCGAGGTAGGCCTCGATGACCCGCGGGTTCTGGCGAACCTCCTGCGGCGAGCCCTCGGCGATCTTCTCGCCATGGTCGAGGACGGTGATGTGGTCCGAGACGTTCATGACGACCTTCATGTCGTGCTCGATGAGCAGGATCGAGATGTCCTGCTCGGTGCGCAGGCGCTCCATGAGGGTGCGCAGCTCCTCGGACTCCTGCGGGTTCATGCCCGCGGTCGGCTCGTCCAACAGCAACAACTTGGGCTCGGACGCCAGCGCGCGGGCGATCTCCAGCCGGCGCTGGTCGCCGTAGGGCAGGTTCATCGCGAGCTCGTCCATCCGCTTGAGGCCCACGGAGCTGAGGATCTCGCGCGCGCGCTCGCGCGCGGCCTTCTCCTCCCGGCGGACGAACGGGGTGCGCAGGATCATGCCGGTCACGCGCGAGCGCAGCCGCGGATGCATGCCGACCTCGACGTTCTCGGTCGCCGTCATCGTCCGAAACAGCTTGATGTTCTGGAACGTGCGGGCGATGCCCGCCTGCGTGACGATGTCGGGCCGCTTGGCGGTGATGTCGGTCCCGTCGAAGTTCACCCGCCCGGTGGTCGGGCGGTACAGCCCCGTGAGGCAGTTGAAGAACGTCGTCTTGCCCGCGCCGTTGGGCCCGATGAGCGACACGATGGCCTTGCGCGGCACGATGAAGTTCACGTCGTTGACCGCCACCAGGCCGCCGAACACCTTCGAGACGCCGGTGACCTCCATGAGCGTCTCGCCCACGGGCGGGGACGAGGCGACGGCCGCGCCGCCGGACTGCTGCTGGTCGCTCACTGGCGCACCTCGTACATCTGGGACATGTCACCGACGGCACCCGTGTCCTCGGAGCCCTCGATCTCGGCCTCGCGCAGCTCGAGCCGCCTTCGGCCCGACGGGATCAGGCCCTCGGGCCGCAACACCATCATGATCAACAGGAAGAACCCGAAGATCCCGAACGAGATCGACGTGACGTCGAACCCGAGCGGCTCCGACAGGCTGTTGAGCTGTGGCAGCCCGTAGCGGTTCATCATCGACAGCGCCACCGCGCCGACGATCACGCCCCAGATGTTGCCCATGCCTCCGACGATCACCATCGCGAGGATGAAGACGGAGAAGCCGAACTCGAACTGGTCGACGTTGACGGTGTTGTTGTAGGTGCCCAGGAACACGCCGGCGAACCCGCCGAACGCAGCGCCGATCGCGTAGGCCCACAGCTTCGTGCGCACCAGGTTGATGCCCATCGACGCGGCGGCGACCTCGTCCTCGCGGACCGCGATCCAGGCCCGGCCGAGGCGCGAGTCGCGCAGCCGGCGGTTCACGAAGATCGTGAAGAACACCATGCCGAGCGCGACCCAGTAGGCCGGTTTGAGGTTCGCGTCCGAGTAGAGCAGGTCGTGCGACCAGGGCAGGTTGATCTTGTCGATGGGCGTGATGCCCTGACGGCCGTGCGAGAAGTCGGTCGAGCCGATCCCGAACAGGCCGCTCGTGCTGTTCTCGAACACGCGCGGGACGATCTCGCCGAAGGCGAGCGTCACGATCGCCAGGTAGTCGCCGCGCAGCCGCAGCGTCGGAGCGCCGAGCAGCACGCCCCACAGCGCGGTGATCGCCATCGCGATGAACAGCACGATGAAGAAGTTGATGTGGATGCCCGCGATGTCGAGCCTGCCGCCGCTCAGCTTGGGCTGGAACGTCGCCCGGTCGCTGGCGAGGATGTGGATGCCCTTGCCGCCGTTGACGTCGGGAAACTGCTGGGAGCCGAACCAGCCGATGACGAAGGCGCCGATGGCGTAGAACGCCACGTAGCCGAGGTCGAGCAGGCCGGCGAACCCGACGACGATGTTCAGGCCCAGGGCCATGATCACGTAGGCCAGGGTCTGGGTCGACGCGTCCAGGAACGAGCCGGAGCCCACGAGGTACGGGAAGATGACCGCGAAGACGATCAGGACCACGGCCAGCACCCACCCGGGGATCATCCCCGTGACGGTGTCGCGGCCGCTGCGAAGCGATGCCAGAAACCTCATCCTTCTCGCGTCTCCTCGCCGAAGAGTCCCTGGGGTCGGAACACCATCACCAGGATCAGGATGGCGAACACCACCGCGGGCGTCCATGCCTCCCCGAGCGGCAGGCCGAGGAAGTTGCCTCCGTCGGACACCGCCTGGATGACGCCGATGATCAGGCCGCCGATGACGGCGCCCTTGAGGTTGCCGATGCCGCCCATCACCGCCGCGGTGAACGCGATCAGCCCCGCCGTGAAGCCCATGTTGAAGCGGACGGTCAGGTTGTAGAGCGCGTAGATCAGGCCCGCGGCGCCGGCCATCAGGCCGCCGAGCAGGAAGGTGAGGCTGATCGTGCGGTCGACGTCGATGCCCATCAGGCGCGCGGCGTCGGGGTCCTGCGCGGTGGCGCGCATCGCCTTGCCGTACTTGGTCGAGCCGACGAACCACAGCAGGCCGATCAGCAGCGGCACCGTGACGACGACCGCGAAGACGTCGGAGTGCAGCACGTCGACCTTGAAGATCGTGAAGTAGACCGAGTGCGATCCGATGAGGTCGGGCACCTGGTCGGGCGTCGGGCGCCAGAGCAGGCCGACGTTCTGGAGGATGAAGCTCATGCCGATCGCGGTGATCAGCGGCGCCAGCTTGGGTGCGTTGCGCAACGGTCGGTAGGCCGCTCGCTCGATCAGCACGTTGAGGGTGGCGCTGGCCCCCATCGACGCGACGAGGAACGCGATGATCGAGACGACGATGAGCGCGAGGCCCGTCGACTCGGTGACGCCGAAGGTCTGCCACAGCGACAGCGCGACGAACGCGCCGATCATGAAGACCTCGCCATGGGCGAAGTTGATGAGCTCGACGATGCCGTAGACCAGTGTGTAGCCGAGCGCGATCAGCGCCCAGACCATGCCGTTCGACAGGCCCGTCTTGACGTTCTCGAGCGTCCCGGTGGGCTCGTAGATGAACTGCGCCAGCAGCGCCCCGAAGAGGAGCAGCGGGAGGGCATAGGCGTTGAGGACGTCGCCGACCTTGCGCGCCGGGGGCGGCGCGGAGGCGGTCTCGGTGATGGATGCGGCTTCCATGGCGTGGGGTGTGATTCGGGAGACGGCGTGCCGGCCGGGGCGCGAGCCCCGGCCGGCGCTGCCGAACGGCCCTAGCTCTTGGCCTTGATCACCTTGTCGAAGGTGAGCTTGCCGCCCTGGATCCGGTTTCCACCGTAATCGGAGAGCGTCGTGTCCCCGTTGGGGTCGATCGAGTACGTGCCGAGGACCGACTGACGGTCCTTGATCTTGAAGAACGCGTCGATGACCGCCTGGCGGTCGCCGGCCTTGTCGCCGGCGTCCTTGATGGCCTGGAGCGCGATGCTCATGGCCTCGTACCCGTAGATCGCGTACGGCTCAGGCGTTGCGCCGTACTTGGCCTGGTACTCCTTGAAGAAGTCCTGGCCCGACTGCGGGTAGAGCTTCGGGTCGAGGGTCGGGTTCGTGATGTACGTCATCTTCTCGGCCTTCGAACCGATCTTGCCGCTGAACGCGGACTCCGCGACGCCGTCGGGGCCGAACAGCTTGGCCTGCGGCAGCGTGGCGTTGAGGTCCTTCCAGAGCTGCACGGCGTTGTTCTGCGTGATGCCGCCGAAGAAGACGCAGTCGGCGCCCTTGGACTTGATCGTCCCGGCCAGCGCGCGGTAGTTCGCGGCCTTGGGGTCGATGCCGTCGTTGCCGAGGACCGTCAGGCCCTGGGTCTTGGCGTTGGACACGACCTGGTCGGCCAGACCCTTGCCGTACACCTCCTTGTCGTTGAGGATGTACAGCTTGGTGCAGCCGTTGTCCTTCTGGTACGTGACCTGCGCCGCCGCCTGGATGTGGTCGGCGGGCACGACGCGGCCGTAGGTCCGCTTGCCGGACGGGTAGTACTTGTCCGGCTCGCCCTTGTCCGCGCCCTGCGAACGCGTCAGGCCGACCGCGGTGTTGGACGGGGAGATCTGCAGGATCCCGGCCTCGTTGAGGATCGGGATCGAGATCGCCGACGAACCGGAGTTGAACTCACCGAGGTAGGCGATCGTGGACTTGTCCTGGGCTGCCTTGCGTGCATCGGCCGACGTGGCGCCCGGGTCCCACTTGCCGGCCGCCGCCGTGGCGTCGTCCAGCTTCTTGTAGTTGATGGTGAACTTGCCGATCTTGCCCCCGGCCTTCTCGAGAGCGAGCTCCTCGCCGTTGTTCACGGAGACGGACTGCGGCCGCGAATCACCCTGGAGCGGCAGGCTCGAGTAGATGGTCAACGAGGTGGAGCCGGTATCGGCGCTGCTACCGGTGCTCCCGCCGCTGCTGTCGCTCTTGCTGCTGCTGCCACAGGCAGCAACTCCGAACGACAGCGCGGCCAACAAGCAGCCCGAGGCTGCCACATGACGTACGCGCAACGTGTCCCCTCCTCAAGGGATCGATTCCAACGAAGGGCGCGAGTCTAAACAGGGTTCAGGACGCAGCGCAATGGTCACCCCTCCACACCACAAGATGGAAATGTGGGTTGACCACCGTATGGGCCTGCACCAGCGCGCCTTCGGGAGGCGTCGAGCGGTGCGCGCAATGGGCGCCGGAGCGGCTAGCGGCGGCGCTTGCTGGGCGAGAACTGCCCCAGCATCGTGATCGTCACGGCGACGATGATGATCAATGCGGCGACGAGGAAGGAGTCGAGCGCCTTCGCGCCGAGGGCCCAGCCGACGATCCAGAGGGCGAGCGCGGCGACGATGGAGTAGGCGAGTCCCATGAGGGCCGGAATCCTAGCGTGCCAGCGCGGCGGAGAACCCGCCGACGAGCTCGCGGACGGCGCCCGCCGGATCGTCGGACTCGCCCGCGGCGCGGACGAGCCGGCTGCCGACGATCACGCCGTCGGCGCCGGCCTCGGCGGCCTGCAGCGCCTGCGCCGGCGAGGCGATCCCGAAGCCCAGGGCGACGGGCACGTCGGTGTGGGCCTTGGTGCGGGCGATCACGCCGCCGAAGGCGTTGGAGAGCGCCGCCCGCTCGCCGGTCGTGCCGACGACGGACACGGTGTAGACGAACCCGCGCGCGCGGGAGCCGATGGCCGCCAGACGCTCGTCGGGGGTCGTGGGCGCGACGAGCGGCACGAGCGCGATCCCGGCCGCGTCGCAGGCGGCCAGCAGCGGCCCGGACTCCTCCATCGGCAGGTCGGGCACGATGAGCCCGCTCGCCCCCGCGTCGACCAGCGCGGCCGCGAAGGCCTCCGGGCCGCGCGCCATGACGAGGTTGGCGTAGAGCATCAGGACGATCGGCAGGCGCTGCGACAGCGCCGAGCAGACCTCCAGGACGCCGGCGACGGTCGCGCCGGC
>JAOPZP010000515.1 GCA_025964055.1 Conexibacter sp. | reverse complement strand
GCGCGCCGCGGCGGGCGTGCCGTCGGTCGAGCCGTCGCAGGCGACGACGACCTCGAGCCGGTCGCGCGGGTAGTCCTGCGCCAGGGCGTTCTCGACCTTGGCGGCGATGACGTCGCGCTCGGCGTGGGCGGCGACGATGAGCGAGACGCTGGGCAGGGCGGCGTCGGCGTCTTGGCCGGCGGGCGGCGGGTAGGCCTGGCGCGGGTGGCGGCGCAGCGCGCCGAGGGCGAGGCCGTAGCCGGCCTGGGCCCAGGCCAGCAGGGCCGCCGTCGTCCAGAAGATCGCTCGCCTCACGCGGTGCTCAGCATGCCGTACAGCTCGATGTGCCGCCGCGCGACGGCGTCGAAGGAGTAGGTCGTCGCGGCGACGCGGGCCGCCGCCGCCGCCAGGGTCGCGCGGCGCTCGGGGTCGGCCAGCAGCTCGGCGAGCGCCGTGTGCAGGGCGGCGGGATCGCCGGGAGCGACCAGCTGCGCGGCGCCCGCGCCGGCGACCTCGGGGAAGCCGCCGACGGCGCTGAGCAGCAGCGGCCGGCCCAGTCCGAGGGCGGCGTAGAGCACGCCCGACTGGTCGATCTGGCGGTAGGGCAACGTGACGACGTCGGCGCGGCGCAGGACCGCCGCCAGCTCGGGGTCGGAGACGAAGCGGGGCACGAGCCGGACGCCCGGCGGCAGGGAGTCGCTGTCGGGGAGCGCCATGCGCGGCATCCCGACGATCCACAGCTCGCCGGGCGGGTCGGCGCCGAAGCGACGCCACGCGTCGAGCAGGACGTCGATGCCCTTGTAGGCGCGCAGCAGGCCGGTGAGCGCGACGACCGGGACGTCCGGGCCCGGGTCGAGCAGCTCGGGCGGCAGGCGGGCGTCGAGCCCGGCGAGGTGCGTGAACGCGCCGTGCGGGATCACCGTGATCCGCGCGGGGTCCAGGCCGAGCTCGTCGGTGAGGCGGGCGCGACCGTGCTCGGAGTGGACGACGACGTGGTCGACGCGCTCGTAGAGCCGGCGCTGGGCGCGGAGCTGGCCGGCGCGCGGCTCGCGCGGCAGGACGTCATGGGCGGTGAGGACCGTCGGCCGCTTGCGCGGGAGCAGATGGACGTCCAAGGGCTGGACGGTCAGCCACTGGAAGTGCACGACGTCGGGGCCGCCCGCGCCGTCGGCCGCGCGGCGGTAGGCCACCATGTCGGGGACGTGCTCGGCGAGCTTGGCCAGCAGCCGGGCACGGGATCCGGGCGTGCCGATCCGGGCGGCGCGGCGGTAGAAGCGCTCGTGCACCGCGTACCCCTCGGCCGGCGGGACGTCGCCGTAGGCGAAGCGGCTGGTCGCCAGCGTCACCGCGGCGCCCGCCCGCGCCAGCGCGGCGGCGAGCGCGCGGTCATAGGGCGGCGTGAAGGCGGAGGGATCGACGAGATCGACGCGCACGAGCGCCGCCCAACCTAAAGGGGTCGGACCCCTCGAGGAGGGTTGAGGGTTGGCGAGACGCCGCCGCGGCTGGCAGGATCGGCCCGATGCCGCTCCGCGTGGGGATCGACCTCGTCGCCGCCAGCACGGTCGCCGACGCCCTCGCCGCCCACGGTGATCGCTACCTGCATCGCGTCTACACGGAGGGCGAGATCGCTGACTGCGGTCGCGATCCGCTGCGGCTCGCGGCGCGCTTCGCGGTCAAGGAGGCGGCGATGAAGGTCCTGCGCGTCGGCGACGCCGCCGTGCCGCTGCTGAGCCTCGAGACCGTGCGCGGAGCCGACGGCGCGCCGCAGCTCGCCCTCCACGGTCCAGCCGCCGAGCTGGCCGCCGCAGCGGGGCTTCAGAGCTTTGAGATCAGCCTCACGCACGAGGCGGCCTACGCCGCCGCCGTGGTCGTCGGACAGGCGTGATCGGACCAACGGTCAAGATGATGCCCCGGAACACCGATAATCAGGACGTGTCTGCCGCCGTCCGAGAGATCATCCAGGAGCACGGCCGCCTTGCGGTCGACCTCGCCACGCTGCCTGACGACGCCAGCCTCTACGAGGCCGGCATGACGTCGCACGCGAGCGTCAACGTCATGCTCGCGCTCGAGGACGCCTTCGACGTCGAGTTCCCCGACGAGATGCTCAAGCGCAGCGTCTTCGAGTCGGTCGGCGCGATCACCGCCGCGCTCCAGCAGCTGGACGTGCAGGCCGCATGACCGTCCTGACCGATCAGGACGCCGCGTTCCTCGCCGACGTCGTCGAGGTCGCCGACACGATCGCCAAGGTCCACGCCGACGACGTCGACCGCAACGCCCGCTTCCCGGTCGAGGCCATCGACGCCCTGCGCGAGCGGCGCGCGCTGTCGGCCTTCGTCCCCACGGATCTCGGCGGCGACGGCGTCTCGCTGCGCGCCATCGCCACCGCCTGCTTCGAGCTCGGCCGCCGCTGCGGCGCCAGCGGCATGGTCTTCGCCATGCACCAGATCCAGGTCGTGACGATCGTCCGCCACCTCGACCCCCAGGGCGCCGACTCGTTCTTCCACGAGCACCTGCGCGCCGTCGCGTCCGAGCAGCGGCTGATCGCCTCGGTCACCTCCGAGGTCGGCACCGGCGGCGACATGGGTCGCTCGGTCGCCGCGCTCACGCCCGGCGGCGACGGCACCGCCTCCTTCGAGAAGCAGGCGCCGACGGTCAGCTACGGCGCCTACGCCGACGACCTGCTGACCACGCTGCGCGCCAGCCCCGAGGCCGGCCCCGGCGACCAGGTCGCCGCGCTGACCCGCAACGACCAGCACACGCTCGAGCAGAAGGGCACCTGGGATCCGCTGGGGATGCGCGGCACGTGCTCTCCCGGCTACGTCGTCCGCGCGACGCTGTCGCCCGATCAGGTCCTCGCCGCCCCGTTCGCGACGATCATGACCGAGTCGATGGTCCCGGTCTCCCACATCCTGTGGTCGCACCTGTGGCTCGGCGTCGCGACCGACGCGTTCGATCGCGCCCGCGCCTTCGTGCGCGCGGCCGCCCGCCAGAAGCCCGGCGAGCCGATCCCCGCGGCGCTGCGCCTCTCACACGTCATGAGCGACCTGTCGCTGCTGCGCGCCGAGGTGCGCGGCGCGCTCGACGAGTTCCTGGCCAGCGAGGACCGCGAGCGGATGGCGACCATGGCCTTCGCCCTGCGGTTCAACAACCTCAAGTTGGCCGCCTCCGAGCAGGCACCGCGCGTCTGCCAGGGCGCGCTGACCACGACCGGCATCGTCGGCTTCAAGAACGACACGCCGTTCAGCGTCGGCCGCCACCTGCGCGACGCGATGTCGGCCTGCCTGATGGTCGCCAACGACCGCATCCACCAGACCAACGCCGGTCTGCTGCTCATCGCCAAGGACGTCTGACATGGCCGCCTACCGCGAGGCCACGCCCGACCAGGCGGAGCTGCTCGACGCGCTGGTCGCCCACGGGCACCTGATCCCGTCCGGCGTGCCCGGCGTGTACGGCCGGGGCTCGGACTTCGAGGCGATCCGCATGGGCCTCGACGGGCACGTGACGCGCGTGGCGACCGCCGCCGGCGAGACGCCCGAGACGCTGCGCTTCCCGCCGGTGCTGCCGCGCCGCCAGCTCGAGGAGCTCGGGTACCTGGAGAGCTTCCCGCACCTCGCGGGCACCGTCTTCGCCTTCGAGGGGTCCGAGGCGCAGGCCCGCGCCCAGGCCGAGCGCGCCGGCGCTCACGAGGACTGGACCGAGCACCAGTGCATGACCGACCTCGTCCTCATGCCGGCCGTCTGCTACCCTGTCTACCCGGCGATCGCCCGCCGCGGCGCGCTGCCCGAGGGAGGCGTGACGATCGACCCGGGCGGGTCCTACGCCTTTCGGCACGAGCCCTCCGGCGATCCCGCCCGGCTGCAGATGTTCCACATGCGCGAGCTCGTGCGGATCGCCGAGCCCGAGACCGTGCAGGCGTGGCGCGACGGCTGGCGCGATCGCGCGCTGGAGCTGCTGCGCGGGCTCGGCCTCGACGCCGACTTCGACGTCGCGTCGGACCCGTTCTTCGGGCGCAGCGGGCGCATGATGGCCGCCTCGCAGCGCGAGCAGGCGCTGAAGTTCGAGA
>JAOPZP010000493.1 GCA_025964055.1 Conexibacter sp. | reverse complement strand
GGTGCGATCAGCGCGGCCGCGGCCGCCCCGCGGCCGCCGAGGCGGGCGGCCGCGTAGGTCTGGTACCCGGCGAACAGCTCGTCGCCGCCCTCGCCCGACAGCACCACCTTGCGGTGCGCCGCGGCGTGCCGCGCGGCCAGCCAGTAGGGCAGCGCCGTGCTGTCGCCGCGCGGCTCGTCGAACGTCCACGCCAGGTCGGCGAGCAGCGACGCGTCCTGCGCGCCGCAGGTGATCACGTGGTGGTCGGTCCCGTAGCGCGCGGCCACTGCCCGGGCGCCGGCGGTCTCGTCGAAGCTGCGCTCCGCGAAGCCGACGGTGAACGTCGCCATTCCCGGTCCCGCCTCCTGCGCGGCCAGCGCGCAGATCAGCCCCGAGTCGACCCCGCCGCTGAGCAGCACGCCGACCGGCACGTCGGCGACCAGGTGCGCGCGGACGGCATCGCGCAGGCGCTCGCGCAGCTCGGCTGCGAGCTCCGGCCGTGAGGCCCCGCGCCGCAGCTCGTCCTCGCCGGCGGGCAGGTCGCGCGCCCAGCGCTCCACCCGGACCGGCCGCCCCGGCGCCACGACCAGCCGGTGCCCGGCCGGGAGCTTGCGCACGGCGGCCAGCATCGTGCGCGGCGCCATGACCGCGTCGATGGCCAGGTACTGCTCGAACGCGTCGAGGTCGACGGCGCGCGACAGGCCGTCGAGCGCCAGCAGCGCCTTGGTCTCGGAGGCGAACGCGAGCTGCCCGGCGACCTCCGCGTAGACCAGCGGCTTGATCCCGAACCGGTCCCGTGCGAGGACCAGGCGCCGGCGCCGCGCGTCCCAGACCGCGAGCGCGAACATGCCGCGCAGGTCGTGCACGAAGTCGTCGCCACGCTCCTCGTAGAGGTGCACGAGCACCTCGGTGTCGCTGCGCGTGGTGAAGCGATGGCCGCGGGCGACGAGCCGGTCGCGCAGCGCGGCGAAGTTGTAGATCTCGCCGTTGAGGACGACGTGGACGGTGCCGTCCTCGTTGGCGACCGGCTGGTGGCCGCCGGCGGGATCGATGATCGCCAGGCGACGGATGGCCAGCGCGGCCGCGCCGTCGACCAGCGTGCCGGCGTCGTCGGGTCCCCGATGCGCGAGCGCCGCGCTCATGGCGCGGAGGCCCGGCTCGTCGACGGGCCCGGCGCCGTCCAGCGCGATGAGACCGCAGATCCCGCACATGCGGGCCGAGCCTAGATCATGGTCAACGCTGCAGCGTGGCCGAGACCAGCTCGGCGACCGCCCCGGTGGGCGGCGTGGACGCGTTGGCGCTGAGCAGCGGCCAGGCCACCGGGCCGACGAGCATCGCGCGCACGAACTCGGGGTCTGCGCCCTCGCCGTGCTCGGCGAGCTCCCCGCGCTCGCCCGCCCGGTGCAGGATCCCCGCGACCCGCTCTCGGTCCAGCCGGCTCCAGGAGTCATGGAGGCGGTGGGCGAGCTCCAGATCCAGGCCACGAAGGCGGTCGAGGACCAGCTGGGCGAGCGCTTCGAGATCGCCGTGCAGCGAACCGGTGTCGCAGAGCTCCGGGTGGTCCGAGGTCAGGAACGGGCGCGTACCGATCATGAGGAACGCTAACGTACATCACGTGGAGGACCCTGTCGACCGCCGTTCGTCGAAGTTCGTCGCGGCCCTCCGCGGCGACGCCGGCACGCTGCCGCCCGGACCGCAGGGGCTGTCGGATGCGCAGGTCGCCGCGTCGCACCGCGCGCGGCTGATCGCCGGCCTGGCCGAGGTGCTGACCGTCAAGCGCTACGCCGACATCACGGTCGCCGACGTCGTCGCCTGCGCCCAGGTCTCCCGGCGCACCTTCTACGGGCACTTCCCCGACAAGGACGCGTGCTTCCTGGCGACCTACGAGGCCTGCGCGGACCTGATGATGCAGCAGACCGCCCGCGCGGTCGTCGACGGCGCCGACCGGCCGTACGACGAGCGCATCGCCATGGGCGTGCGCACGTACCTCGGAACGCTCGCGTCCGAGCCGGGGCTCGCCCGCGCGTTCCTGCACGACGTGCTGGCGGCGGGGCCCGAAGCGGTGCGCCGCCGCCGCGCCGTCAACGATCGCCTGGCCGCGATGATCCGCGCGCTCGCCGAGCAGCACCGCGAGGAGCTGCCCGAGGGCTACGCGATCCACCCCGACATGGCCCAGGCCCTGGTCGGCGCGCTCGAGGAGCTCGTGCTGATCGCGATCACCGACGAGCGCACCCACGACCTCCCGCGCCTGAGCGAGACGGCCACGCGCCTCGTGCACGCGGCGCTGGTCGCGGGGGCCTAACCCTCAGCCGGTGGTCGCACCGGTCCGGTCGGCGCGTCGCCCTCCAGCCGCCGGACCCAGAGCTCGCGCACCAGGACGATCGTGGCCGAGATGATCGGCACCGCGACGATGAGCCCGACGAAGCCGAGGAGGTGGCCGACCAGCACGACGCCGACGAGCACGATCGCGGGATGCAGCGACACCGCCCGGGCCATGACCATCGGGATGATGACGTTGCCCTCGATCTGCTGGACCACCAGGTAGACGCCGAGCGTGATGAGCGCGGTCGTCACGGACCGCTCGGCCAGCGCGAAGAGCACGGGCGGGACGCCGCCGGCCACCGAGCCGAAGTAGGGCACGACGACGCACAGCGCCGACAGGATCGAGAACACCAGCGCGTAGTCGAGCCCGACGAGGGTCAACCCGATGTACAACAGCACGCTGGTGACCAGCATGTCGACGAGCACCCCGTACTGCCAGCCGATCCACTGGCCGCGGATGTCGGTCATCGCCTCCTCGACCCACGCGCGCCGGTCGGGCGGGAACAGGCGCAGCGTGCCGTCGACCAGCGGGCGCGGGTTGATGGCCATGTAGAACGCGCCGACGAGGACGAGCACGATCGCGCCCAGCGCGCCGGCGACGCCGAGGCCGACCTGCGCGATCGGACCCAGCAGGCCCTGCGGCTTGTCGAGCACGTGCTGCACCGAGCGCTGGAGGCTCTGGCCGGTCGCGCCATCGGTGGAGCTCGACGCGCCGAGGCGCGCGCGGAGCTGGTCGACCAGGCCCGGCAGCTGGTCGGCGAAGCGCTGGAGCTCGGAGACGAACGGCGGGATCGCCAGGTACAGGACGCCGCCGACGACCGCGACGATCGTGACGAGCGCCAGGAGCGCGCCGACGAACCGCGGGACACGGCGGCGCTCGAGGCGGGTGGCGGCGGCCTCCAGCGGGAGCGCCAGGACGATCGTGATCACGATCAGGACGAAGAGGCTCGCGAGCTCGCGGAACAGCATCCAGCCCGCCACCAGCGCGGCGGCCAGCAGCACGGCGCGAACGGCGTCCGACGAGCGCGTCGCCGACGCCGGGCCGCCGACGCGGTGGGCCGTGCCGTCGGTGGGCGTCGCGGTGCTGCGCGTGGGCGGCAGACGCGGACCGGTCCTGGAGGCGTCGGAGGCCACGAAGAGCGTCTGCCCGCCAGCTCCGGGCGGCATGCACGACGCCCCGGCGACTACCGTCTACCCCGTGCGCTCCGTCGTCGACTTCTACCGTGCCCGGCCGCTGGTCGGGATCATCGTCTTCTGCGTGGGCCTGGCGATCGCGGTCGCGACCGTCAGCCTGCAGAAGGGCGATGGGATCGTGCTCCCGATCGCGTTCACGGCGCTGATGGGCGTCGTGGTGGGCGGGGTCGTGGGGTTGGGGCGCCGGGGGCGCGTGGAGGACGTCGAGGAGTAGCGGCGCGGGCGGCTGTGGCGCCCGCGGCAACGCCCGCGTTCCCTA
>JAOPZP010000475.1 GCA_025964055.1 Conexibacter sp. | reverse complement strand
CCGCGCGGGCCGTGGCGCGCGACGTCCCCATCCGCGGCGACATGATCCGGCTCGGCCAGCTCCTGAAGCTGGCCGACGTCGTGGACGGGGGCGGCGAGGTCAAGGACTACCTCGCCGAGGTCCCGGTGCTCGTCAACGGCGAGCCCGAGGACCGGCGCGGGCGCCAGCTGCATCCCGGCGACCTGGTGGTCACCGGCGACGAGGAGCTGCGGGTCGTCGGCGAGGGCGAAGCGTCGTGACGCCCGAGCCTCCCGCCGGGCCGTCGTCCCGGCAGCTCGCCGGCGCGCTGGCGTCCAACGCCGCGACCAAGCGCTTCAACATCGTCGGGGCGCTCGTAGCCTTCGGCGTCGTGCTGGCGATCGGCGCGCCGGTCGTCCTCGCCGCCATCGCGTCCATGGTGGTCTACACCGCGGCGGCCGCACGGACGATGTCCGACGCCGCCGAGACCGCGCGCGTCACCGCCGAGCTCGAGTCAGAACAGCAGTCGTAGCACCGCCGTGGCGGCCGCCGCGCCGATCACGACCCAGATCACCGACGCGCGGCGCCAGATCAGCAGGGCCGCGACCGCGAGCCCGCCGACGCGCGCGTCGACGTCGAGCGTGCCGTCACGCATCACCGTCTCGGTCACCACGAGGGCCGACAGCAGCGCGGCGGGCAGCAGCGTCAGCACGCGGGCGGCCCGCCGCCCGAGCGTCCGGCCGCCCATCGTGACCGGACCGAACCCGCGGATCGCGAACGTCGTCACCGCGCCCAGCGCGACGGTCAGCCAGGCCTGCTCGGCGCCGGTCATGCTTCCGGCTCCGTGGGCGCCTCGCGCACCGGGCGCAGGCCGACCAGCGCGATCACCGCGGCGGCGAGGATCCCGATCCCCGCCGGCGCCAGCAGCCCGAGGACGACCGCGACGATCGCGCCGCCGACCGCCACGGCGCTCGCCTCGGCGGTTCGCAGCTCGCTCACCAGCAGGGCCAGGAAGAACGCGGGGAACACGGCGTCGATGCCCAGCGCCTCCGGGTTGGGCAGCGCGCTGCCGGCGATCACGCCGATGATCGTGCCGCTCAGCCATGCCACGTACTGCGGCGCCGAGGAGCCGAAGAGCGTGTGGCGGTCGAACCGGCCGTCGCCGCGGTTGGCCATCGCCCACGACGCGTCGACGAGCGTCTGGCCCTCGATCGCCCGGCGCACCCGGCCGCCCTTCAGCGACGGCCCGAGCGCCAGGCCCATGGCGAAGTAGCGGCCGTTCATGAGCATGGCCGCGAGCACGGCGGCGACGACCGAGCCGCCCTGGGCGAGGATCGCGACGGCCGCGAACTGCGCGGCGCCCGCGTACATGATCGCCGACATGACGATCGCCGCTGCGGCGGGCATGCCCGCGGCGCGCGCCGAGATCCCGAACGAGATGGCCACCACGAACCCGGCCAGCGCGAACGGGACCGCCGCGCGCGCTCCCGCGCGAGCGACCGGGGAGGTCCGCAGGGTCGTGACGTTCACCTCCGGCAGCCTGTCAGGCCGGGGGTCGCTCAGCCAGTCAGTTCGCTGGGGCGGGTGATCAGCGGGGCTGATCCACGGCGCCGGCGACGGCCGGCTGCGCGGTGAGCTCGAACGCGTCGGCGAGCAGCTCGTAGGAGTGCCGGCGCGCCTGGTGGTCGTGGGTGATCGTCACGACGATCACCTCGTCGGCCTTGTAGACGTCGGCCAGCTCCTCGACCTGGGCGCGGACCTTGTCGATCGCGCCGACGATCGCGCGACGGTTGCGCACCGGCGCGGCGGGCGGCTCGCCCTCGGAGGCGAGGAACCGCAGTGCCTTCTCGGGCGTGGGCACGGCGGTCAGGCGCCCGCGGCGCAGCAGCGTGAACGCCATGCGGTGCGACGCGGCGAGGCGCTGGGCCTCCTCCTCGGTGTCGGCCGCCAGGACCCACGCGGCGACGGCGGTCTGGGGCTCCATGTGACGCTCGGAGTGCTGGAAGCGTGCGCGGTAGTCGGCGACGATGTCGGCGCCGCCGGGGTTGATGAAGTCGGCGAACGCGTAGGGGAGGCCCAGCTCGCCGGCCCAGATCGCGCTCTGCGGCGAGGAGCCCAGCAGCCACGGCTCGGGCGCCTCCGGCAGGCCCGGGAGCTCCTTGGCCAGCCGGGCGAAGCGGTGGCCCTCGGGGAAGGTGTCGTTGAAGTAGGCCAGCAGCTCGACGAGCTGCTCGGGGAAGTCGTCGGGCATGGCCGTGCGGCGGTCGCGCTGCAGCGCGAACGTCGTCATCGGGTCGGTGCCCGAGGCGCGGCCCAGGCCGAGGTCGATGCGCTCGGGGAACAGGCCGGCCAGGAGGCTGAAGCTCTCGGCGACCTTCAGCGGGCTGTAGTGCGGCAGCATCACGCCGCCGCTGCCGACGCGGATGCGCCGCGTGGCCGCGGCGATCGGGCCGATCAGGACCTCGGGGCTCGGCCCGGCGAGCATGGGGCCGCCGTGGTGCTCGGAGACCCAGTAGCGGTGGTAGCCGAGGTCGTCGGCCAGGCGCGCGAGGTCGATGGTGTTGCGCAGCGCCTGGGCGCCCGTCGAGCCCTCCGGAACCGGGGACTGGTCGAGGACGCTGAGACGGAGCATCCCCACGACGCTAGCACCTCGCCGGCCGCTGTTTCGATGATCGCCGAACTTGACCGATCGCCGTACCATCGACGGCCGTGACCGCACGCGCATGGACCGCCTTCGCCGCCGTGGCGACCCTCTGGGGCATCCCGTACCTGTTCATCAAGGTCGCCGTCGACGACGGCGTCCCGCCGATCTTCCTCGCCTGGGCGCGCGTGCTCATGGCCGCCGTCGTGCTGCTGGTGCTCAGCCACCGCGCAGGCGTGCTCGCCCCGGCGCTGACGCGCCCGCGGCTGC
>JAOPZP010000461.1 GCA_025964055.1 Conexibacter sp. | reverse complement strand
ACGCGCCGCGCCGGGCGGCGCGGCAGCAGGTCGGCGGGCGCGGCGCCCACGCGCACGGCCAGGCGCTGACCGGTGCCCTCGGGCTCCGGCACGGCGATCGCGTCGCCGTAGGCGTCCAGCACCTGGGCGGCGACACGCGGCCAGGCGTACTGCTGAGCGCTGGCGGCCGCCTCGCGGGCCAGCGCGGCGCGGCGGGCGGGATCGAGCGCCAGGCTGCGCAGCGCCTCGCCCAGCGCCGCGGCGTCGCCGCGCGGGACGAGCACGCCGTCGACGCCGTCGCGGACGACGCCCGCGTAGCCGGCGATGTCGGAGGCGACGACCGGCGTGCCGGCCGCGAAGGCCTCGGTGAGCACCATGCCGAAGCTCTCGCCGCCCAGCGACGGGGCGGCCAGGACGTCGGCGCGCCGGAGCTCAGCCTCCTTCGTCGCGTCGTCGACCTTGCCCAGGACGGTGATGCCCTCGCGGCCGTCGAGCAACAGCGGCTCGACCTCCTCGGCGGTGGCGCCGATCAGGGTCAGCTCGGCGGGCACGTGCTCGCGCAGCGCCTCGAAGGCGCGCAGCAGGACGGGCAGGCCCTTGCGCTCGACGGCCTGGCCGACGAAGGCGATCCGCAGCGGCCGCTCCGCCGAGACGGCCTCGGCCTGCGCGGGCGCGATGTGCTCCGGCACGGCCACGCCGTTGGGGATGATCCGGTAGTGGCCGCCGAAGAACCGCTCGCCCGTCCAGGCGGCGGCCTCGGAGACCGCGATGCGGACCTTCAGGCGGTTCAGCCGGCGGCGGGCGCCGATGCCGACCGCGATGTTGTTGGTCAGCGCGTTGGCCGAGTAGCAGTGGAACGTCGCGACCAGCGGCGACGGGCTGTACATCAGCGCGTCCCAGGCCAGCGTCGGGACGACGGGCTCGTGCAGGTGGACGACGTCGTAGCCGCCGGTGCGCAGCTCGCGGCGCAGGCGCGCGACGCCGTCGGGCCCCGACGAGAGGTTGGAGACCGCGCCGTTGGCGCCGAAGCCGAGCGTCCGCCCCAGCGGAACGAGCCAGTCCGGGATCTCGCGCTCCTGCGGGACCGCGCCGTGATGCCGCCGCGCCGACCAGCGGTCGGAGGGATCGACGGGAGCCAGGACCCGCACATCGTGACCAAGAGCGGCGAACTGCCCCTGCAACGCCTCGATGTGCCGCGTGACACCCCCGGGGTACGTCCATGAATAGGGGGAGACGAGCGCGATGCGCATCAACGTCCATCGTATCGAGGCCCACCCCGGAACGGACATGGGGATAACTACACTTCACATCGCCATGGCCGATCGTCACTTCGTGAAGTACACGTTCCTCCAGATGGATCCCGCCTGGCGCCGTCTTCCGGAGTCCGAGCGTGCCGAGCACAAGCGCGAGTTCCTCGCCGCGTGCGAGGACTTCGGCGCCGATCACCTGCTCCAGGGCTTCTCGCTGGTCGGCACCCGCGGCGACGCCGAGCTCATGCTCGTCATGGAGGCCGAGAACCTCGACCGGATCCATGAGTTCCACGTCGTCCTGGCCCAGAGCGGCGTGATGAAGTGGGCCACGCAGCCCTACTCGTTCCTCGGCCTGCGCAAGGCGTCGGAGTACAGCGACGAGGAGCGCCGCATCCCGCGGCGCTTCAAGGGCAGGTACCTCTTCGTCTACCCCTTCGTCAAGACGCGCGAGTGGTACGGCCTGGCGGCCGACGAGCGCTGGCGGATCATGCAGGAGCACATCGCCGTCGGACGCGAGTACCCGACGGTCGACAACCACACGACGTACTCGTTCGGCCTCGACGACCAGGAGTTCGTCGTCGCCTTCGACACCGACGACGCGGCCGCGTTCCTCGACCTCGTCCAGCGCCTGCGGACCACCGAGGCCTCGGCCTGGACCAAGCGCGACACCCCGAGCTTCACCTGCATCAACACCTCGATCGAGCGGGCGCTCAACGCGCTCGACGGCGAGGCGCTGCACGTCGCCGGCCCGGCGGCGGTCTAGCCCCCCGGATGGGGCGCGCCGCGGTCGCCCACCTGCGCGCCGTCGATCCGGTCCTCGCGCGGCTGATCGGCGACGCCGGTCCGCCGCCGGTGCGCCTGCCGACCGGCGATCCCTACGGCGCCCTGATGCGCGTGATCTGCGGCCAGCAGCTGTCGGTCGCCGCGGCGCGGGCGATCTACGGCCGGCTGGTGGAGCGCTTCGGCGGCCGGCCGCCGGCGCCGGAGGAGCTGCTGGCCGAGGATCCCGACGAGCTGCGCCAGGCCGTCGGCCTGTCGCGGGCCAAGACCGTGACGCTGCGCGCGCTGGCCGAGGACGTCGTCGACGGCCGCCTCGACTTCGCCCACCTGGCCGCGCTCGGCGACGACGAGCTGATCGCCGCGCTCAGCGCGGTCAAGGGCATCGGCGAGTGGACGGCGCAGATCTACCTCATCGCCGAGCTCGGCCGCCCCGACGTCCTGGCGGTCGGCGACCTCGGGATCCGCCGCGCCGTCGAGCGCGCCTACGGGCTGGACGACTTGCCCACGCGCGACGGGCTCATCGCGCTCGCCGAGCCCTGGCGGCCCTACCGCACCACCGCGTGCTCGGTCCTGTGGCGCTCGCTGCAGGTGGCGCCGGTCTAGATCTCGACCGGCTGCAGCACCTCGCGCAGCGGCTGGGGCAGCTGCGACAGGACGTCGTCGAGCTCGCCCTTGGCGACGTGGCGCGCCATCACGTTGGTCACCGCGACGGCGGCGAGCGCGGCCTCCTCGGGATCGGCGATCTCGGTCCGCTCCCCGATGCGCGCGATGAACGTGTCGGCGTCGCGGATCTTCTCGGGCTGGTGCCCGGGATCGAAGCCCTCGTAGAAGACGCCGCGCACGAGCGGGGTCAGCTCGGCGGCGAGGTGCGCGCCCTCGTCGATCGTGAGCCGGTCGCGCAGGACCGGGAGGAACCCGCGCAGGATGCGCCATGCGTCGTCGCGCTCGTCGATGCCGAGCTCCTCGTCCAGGTCCTTCAGCCACTCGTTGGTCTTGTGGACGGTTCGTTCGACGGAGTGCACGCTGGCGACGGTCATGCCGTCGCCGGTAGGCCGCCGGGCCCCCAGGCCAAGGCGCCGCTACGCGCAGGCGGCCGGCAACGGGGGCGGTGCAGCGGTGGGCGCCCGGGTGCCGCCCCACGCACGCCACAGGTCGTAGGTCGGGTAGGCGCGCGTCAGGCCGGCGTCGGCCAGGCCGACCGGGTAGGCCGTGTCCTCGCGGAAGGTGTACTGGAACGCGACGTCGACCCGCGGGTCCTGCGCCCACTGCCGCAGCAGCCCGTCCTGGGCGCGGCACTGGGCGCGCAGCGCGGCGTCGTCGGTCGGCCGGGTGGCGCCGGGCGGGTCGCCGCCGACGCCGGTCTCGGTCACCCAGATGTGGGCACCGCGCGTGCACGGCCGGGCGTCGAGCGCCTGCTCCAGCGTGGTGACCGGGTCGGGCTTGCCGGGATCGGGGGTGACCTGCGCGTAGTCGTGCTGGGACCAGGTGCGGCTGGCGCAGACGACGTCGTCGGGCAGCGCCGCGACCATCTCCTGGACGGTCGAGCGCCGCGGCGAGGGCGTCGTCGTGCCGGCCATCTCGCCGAGCACGAGCTGCTGGTCGCCGGGCACTTCGTCGAGCGTGTCGCGCGCCGCGCGCACGAGCTGCGCGTAGACCGCGGGGGCCAGCGACGGCGAGGACGCCGAGCAGGCCGCGCGCTGCGGGCTGATGAACGCCGGGTGGTTGGGCTCGTTCCACGGGCTCCACCACCGCACCCGCGCGCCCTGCTGCTGCGCCAGGGCGGCGAACTGGGTGATCAGCGTGCGATAGGCGGCCAGGCCGTCCGCGTTGATCGGCCGCGACGACGGCCCGGCGTCGGAGCGCTCGCAGCCGCTGGGCAGGCTCGCCGCCCAGGCCGGCACGCCGGCGATGACGACCTCGACCTCCGGGCCGCCCTGCAGCCCCTCGGCCTGCTGGAGCGAGGCGATCGCCGCGAGCTGGTCCCGCAGGCCGTTGGTGGCGCCGCAGGGCGGGATCCCGCGCAGGCACCCGTCGGCGGGCTGGTCCAGCCGCGCGGGCTGCGCCGCGTCGGGCTGCAGCTGCGACCAGTAGATCGGGACGCGCAGGTAGCGCGGCCGCAGCGCGATGAGCCGGTCGCGCCAGGCGGCGAAGCCGGGCGCCAGGTCGCGTCCCGCCCCCGCGTCGAACAGCAGCTCCGGATTGGCCTCGGTCAGGCCGGTGGCCAGGACGATCGGACGGGGGCGCGGCGCAGGCGCAGGCGCAGGCGCGCGCTGCGTCTCGTCCTTCGCGGGCGCGCGCGGCCCGCTCGTGTCGTCCCCGCACGCGGCGACCGCGAGCGCGGCCGCCAGGAGCAGCAGCGCGACGAGGAGCCGCGCAGCCCCCATCTAGACGGCGGAGACCTGCTCCTCGTCGGCGACCCGGAACGAGGATCCGCAGCCGCACGCGGCGGTCACGTTCGGGTTGTTGACCTGGAAGCCGGCGCCCTGGAGCGAGTCGACGTAGTCGATCGACGAGCCGTCCACGTAGGGCAGGCTCTGGGCGTCGACCAGGATGCGGAGGCCGTGGTCCTCGAAGATCACGTCACCGTCCTTCTGGTCGTCGAAGGCGAGCTGGTACTGAAAGCCCGAGCAGCCTCCGCCGCGCACGCCGACGCGCAGGCCGGCGGTGGTGACGTCCGCGCCCTGGGAGCCCAGGAACTCGCGGACCTTCTCGGCGCCCTTCTCCGTGAAGAGGACACCCTTGGCCTGGAAAGAGACGGTGGTTCCGGTCATCGCTATACAAAGGATAGCGATACCCTCAAGCCACGAGATGCCGACCACCGACGAGATCAAGCGCCGCATCGAGGCGGCCGTTCCGCAGAGCAGCGCCGAGGTCGAGGACTGGACCGGCGGCGGGGATCACTTCCGCGCCACCGTCGTCTCCCCCACCTTCGACGGGCTGAGCCGCATCCAGCAGCACCAGCTCGTCTACGCCGTGTTCGGAGCCGAGATCGGCGGCCCGATCCACGCGTTGTCCCTCACCACCCGAGTTCCGGAGCAGGCATGAGCAGCGACACCAACCCCATTCGCGACGCGATCGCCGAGGCGATCCGCGACAACAAGACCATCCTCTTCATGAAGGGCACGCCCGAGCAGCCGGCGTGCGGCTTCAGCGCCCGCACCGTCGCGGCGCTGCAGGCCCTCGACGCGCCGTTCGCGGCCGTCGACATCCTCCCCGACCCCCGGATCCGCCAGGAGCTCTCCGCGCTCTCCAACTGGCCGACGATCCCGCAGCTGTTCCACGAGGGCGAGCTGGTGGGCGGGGCCGACATCGTCGCCGAGATGTCCGGCTCCGGCGAGCTGGCCGACACCCTCGGCCTCGCCCAGGCCGAGTCGGCCCCGGCGCCCGAGGCCGACGCCGGCCCCGCGCCGCTGGGCATCGAGAATCGATTGACCTAGCCCGACCCCGCTGGGCGTGCGCTACTTGCGCACGTCCAGCCGCAGGCTCACGGCGCCGCTGATGCGCAGGGCGGGGTCACGCAGGACCTCGACCTCGTTGGTGGCGGTGTCCCCGGCGCTGTCGCCGGGATCGTGGAAGCTCGCCGTCACGCCGTCCTCGCGACCCGTGGCGGCGAACGCGTCGGCCAGCGCGCTGACCGTCGGCGGCCCCGAGTCGTCGGGCGGGCCGCCCCCGTCGAGCGTCACGGTGAACGTCGAGGTGAGGTCCTGGGACGCGGCGTCGCCGGTCGCATCGGCGGGCGTGCCGGTGAGCGCCAGGACGTGCGCGCCCTTGGCGAGGTACTTGGGAACGTGGACGGTGACGGTCTGCCGGAAGCGCTTGCCGCGCACGTTCTGGGCGACCAGCTGCACCTTGACGTCGTGGCCGCGGCGGGCGTGGCGCGGACCGCTGGCGTCCAGCAGGTACGCCTGGCGCAGCTCCCGGCGCAGCTTGATGTTCACCGCCACGGCCGTGACGTGCAGCGTCGCGAAGTTGTAGGAGTCGAGCAGGCCGACCGCGGCGGCGAAGTCGGCGACGAGCGGCGCGCCGGCGGCGCTGGGCGAGCCGCCGACGTAGGTGTTGCAGAAGCGCAGCGGCTGCTTGCGCTCGCGCAGCGCGACCCGCACGCACATCTCGCCGCTCTGGCGCGCGGGCGAGCCGCGCAGGATGTCGTAGGCGGCCTGGGCGATCGCGACGGGCCCGACCTGGGTCAGCGACGACGCGCCGGTCGGCTGGCCGACCGCGGTCTCATCGGCGATCTCGAGGTTCTCGTGGGCGACCCGGCCGCTGTCGAGGTCGGTCGCGGTGACGCGCATCGGGAAGCGGTCGGGCAGCGCGCCGAGGCGCCCGACGACGCCCGCGGGAGCGTCGTTGGTGAGCGTCCCGAGGTCGTGGCCGGGCGCGGCGAGCTTGTAGCTCGTGAGCTGGTCGGAGTCGGTCGGGTTGTTGATGACGGTGTAGACGTAGGCGTCCTGGAGCAGCAGCGAGCGGCGCCCGGCGCCGTCGAGGGGATGGCCGAAGGCCCAGACCGCGTCGCCGTCGGTGTAGGTGACGGTGCCCACGGCGCCGGCCGCGACGTCGCCGCCCGAGAGCCCGACGGCGACCGACGAGCCCGGCTGCAGCGTCTGCGGCGCGAACGTGGTCGCTCGCGGTGCGGCGGGCGCGGCGTACAGCGCGCGCCCCGCCTTGCGGCCTGCGGCCTTCAGCGCGGTGGCGACGGGGCCGGACACGCCGCTGAAGCTCAGCGGCGTCGCGAGCGCGCGGACCCTGCGCTTCAGGCTCTGCGACATCGGCTTGGTGCCGGCGGGGACGTCGACGGGCTCGCCGAGCATCGTCTCGATCGGCGTCGCGAGCACGACCTTGTTGCCGTAGTCGCCGGTGCCCTGGGCGATCGCCCCGATCGTGCGCAGGACGCCATCGCCGCCGTCGCACTTGACGGGCGAGCCCGAGAAGCCCTCCGCGATGCCGCTCTGGTCCACCGCCGGACCGCTGACCTTCACCAGGATCTGCGCGTCGGGGCCCGCCAGGACGTCGATGACGTCCACGTCGAAGCTCGTGATGTCGGTGCCGCGGATGACGCTGTAGCCGGTGCAGTGCATGCCGGCGTGGACCTGGGCCAGCGGCATGATCGGGTCGCCGGCGTGGGCGACGGCGCAGACGGCGACGGACAGGGCGGCGGCGAGGGGCGCCGCGAGGCGGGTTCGGAGCACGAGGCGCCAACAGTAGGGAACGGCGCGGCGCAACGCGGAGGCTAGATTGCACGGCGTGACCCTCGTCGGCGCCCATCCCATCCAAGCCGTTCGCTGGGACGGCCGGCGGCTCTCGATCCTCGACCAGACGCTGCTGCCCGGCGCCGAGACGTGGCTCTCGCTGACCGGCGCGCGCGACACCGCGCAAGCGATCGCCCGCCTGGCGGTGCGCGGCGCGCCGAACATCGGCATCGCGGCCGCCTACGGGCTGGCGATGGAGGTCGCCGCGCGCCCGTCGCTCGGCGCGCTGGAGGAGGGCACGGAGATCCTGCTCGCCTCGCGACCCACCGCCGTGAACCTCGCCTGGGCCGTCGAGCGCGTCCGGACCGCCGCGCTGGGCGCCGGCCCGTCGACGCTGGCGTCGGCGGCGCGCGCCGAGGCCCAGCGCGTGCACGCCTCCGAGGATGCGGCCAGTGTCGCGCTGGCCACCGCCGGCGCCGACCTCCTCGACGGGGCGCGCACGCTGCTGACCCACTGCAA
>JAOPZP010000457.1 GCA_025964055.1 Conexibacter sp. | reverse complement strand
AGGTCCAGCGCGGGGATCTTGGTGTCGACGACCGTGGCGAGGCCGGCGATGGAGCCGTCGATGCCCTCGGTCAGGTAGACCTTGCCGGGCAGTGACAGCGGAGCGGGACCGGTGCCGACGGCCACCTTGGCGGTGCCGACCTGCGACGCGTCGGCGCAGGCGCCCGCGCGGGCGTCGGCGACGTTGCACGCCGGGACGGCGGGCAGCCGCCCGGTGAGGCCGGGCGGCAGCGAGACCTTCGCCGTCGAGAGCCGCAGGTTCCTGTCGGGCCGTGCGATCTGCACCGTCAGCGCGGCGTCGCCGCCGGCCTGCGTGTCGGGCAGGGTCGCCGTCAGCGTCGGCGCGAAGGCGGGCGGCAGGCAGCCGATGGTGTCGAACGTGTCGGTGGGCGCCTGCGTGGGCGTCGCGCTCCACGGCGACATCGCGGCGACGACCGTGCGCGTCCCGCACGTCTCGGGCCCGGTGAGCACCGCGCGATCGCCACCGTTGTAGGTGAACTGGAACCGGGTGAACGGCACCTGCGGCGAGTCGTCGAAGATGTTGGTGATCGCACCGGTGTCGGGGTCGACGGTGACGTCGCCGACGAGCTTGATCCGCAGCCGCGGGTCCTCGACCGAGACGAAGTTGCGCAGGAACGTCCCGGGCTTGGGCTCGCCGAAGTAGACCTTGCCCGCGAGCGGCTGGTCGAAGATCGGCGTGGTGAAGGCGACCGTCCCGATCTCCGACGACGCGGGGCACCCCGGCGCCGCGTCGGCGTTCTGGGCGAACTCCGCCTCGGTGCACGGGATGAGTCCGTTGCCGAGCGGCGGGTTCAGGGCCAGGCCGGCGGGCAGCTGCAGCGCGACGCGGCGCAGGTAGGACTGGCGCAGCTGCTCGCCGGCGACCGGAGTGTCGGTGCCCGGGACCACGAGGGTGGCCGACGCCGCGCCGGGCTCGTCGAACGGCACCTGCTTCGGCGTGGTCTCCAGCGTCGGCGTGAACGGCACGGCGGGGCAGTTGGCGGGCGTGAACTCGGAGGTACCGCTCGAGGTCTGACCATCCCAGGACGTCACGGTCAGCGTGGTGATCGCCGGGACGTCGCAGCGCGTGGGCAGGCTGATGAACGGGGTCCTGAGGCCGCTGTGCGTGCCCCAGAGCGTCAGCGCCATCGAGTTGAGGTGGAGCGCGCCGAAGGCCAGCGCGTTCGGGATGTCGTTGGTGATCGAGCGCAGGCTCGCGTCGGGGACGCGGACGCGCACGCCGGCCTGGAGCTTGACCGGGCTCAGCGTTCCGAGCCCCTGGTCGAGCCGGATGCCCAGGCGCGCGGGCTCCGTGGCGTTCGGGGTGAGGTTGAAGACCTCCCCGCCCACCGCGGTGTCGGCCGCCAGGAGGCCGGCGGCGGTCGAGACGTTGACGTTGGAGGCCACCGTTCCCACGCGCGTGGTCGACGGGCACGTCGCGGTCTCGAAGGTCGAGACGTCGCACTTCGTCGGCGTGGCCGAGGGATCGCCGACCACGCCGGGCGGCAGGTCGATCACCATGTCCTTGACGTCGCGACCCGGCCCCGTGTTGGTGCTGAACGACACGCAGAAGTCCCGGTGTCCGCCCGCCGGCGCGCTGACCGGGCTGCTCGGGCACGAGCCGCCGTTGGCGATCGGCTTGGCGACCACGTTGGTCAACGGCACCGCCGCGGCGCTCGCAACGCCCGACATCCCCAACAGCGCGCAGCAGAGCGCGCCCACAGCAACGATCCATCGACGACCCACGACCATCTCCCCTGGTTCCCTGATTCCCCCGAATAAGGCGGCCGCACGCCAATGAACGCGCGCGGCCGGTCCACAACGCTAAGGCATACCCCGGGAAAGCGGTAGTTCGAACCCGCTTGGGGAAGAAAAGACGAGAGCCCCGCACGGGGCGGGGCTCTCGGTGAAGCGGGTTCGGCGGTGCGCTACTTCTTGCGCGCGCCGTTGACGGCGGTCTTGAGGCCGGCTCCAGCGGTGAACTTCGGCGCCTTGCTGGCCTTGATCTTGACGGCCTCGCCGGTCTGCGGGTTGCGACCCGTGCGGGCGGCGCGCTTGGACACCGAGAACTTGCCGAAGCCGGTGAGCGCCACCTCATCACCCTTCTTGAGGGTCTTCTCGACGGTCGTGATGACCGCCTCGATGGCCTTGCGAGCATCGGCGTTGGTGAGGCCGCTCTCCTTGGCGATGGCCTCGACGAACTCGGTCTTGTTCATGCGGATGCTCCTGAATCGACGGCAGACTGTGGGCGCAGCCTAGACCAGCCGCCGCATGACGTGCCGGGCGGCCGGGCGCGCACCACCCGGGTGGTGCGCCCGGCCGGCCGGGTTCAATCCCTGCGGATGGTGTCCTTGACCTTGTCGGCGGCGTCGCCGACCTTGTCCTTGACGGTGCCCGAGGCCCGGTCCACCCGGCCCTCGTTCTTGAGGTCCTTGTCGCCCGTCAGGTCGCCACCGGCTTCCTTGACGCGGCCCTTCAGGTCATCGGTCGTGCCATCGCCCATGAGAGGCTCCTTCGTGTCGGGACCACGGTCGGGGAACGTCCCCCGTTGCTCCCGGCCTACCCGCCTGCGGGTGTCGTACGCGCGGAGATCACGGCCTGCAGACGGCCCAGGACCTCCGGCCGCAGCTCGAAGAACCGCAGGCGCCGGCCCGCCGTCGTGTGCACCCGCAGGTGGCCGTGGCGGCGCAGGCGCCCGCCGCTGCGGGCCTCGACGCCCGCGACGTCGCGGTAGCGCAGGTACCGCACCCGGCCCATGAGCGCGTCGTCGCGCAGCCACAGCAGGCGGCGGTCGGTGAGGGCCAGCTGCACGTCGTGGCTGTCGCCGGTGGAGGTCAGCACGACCTCGTCGACCGCCTCGCCGTCCTCCAGCGTGGCCAGGAGCTCGCGCGCCAGGACGCGACGGACCTCCGGGGCCAGCCAGTCGCCCGCGATCCGGAGCGGCGCGGTGCCCGCCACGGAGCCGCCGCCTGCCGTGGTCGTCACGCGCGCGCCGTGCTCCTCCTCCAGCCGGTCGCGCAGCAGGTCGTAGGCCGCGTTGATCGAGATCATCATCTCGCCCGCCGCCTCGCCGGCGCGATCGGGGTGGAAGCGCTTGGCGAGCCCGCGGTAGGCGCGCTGCACCGCCTCCGGCGAGGCGCCGGGCTCCAGACCGAGGACGGCGTGGGGATCCACGCCCCCATTGTCGCGAACGCGCGTCCGCCCCAGGCCGGCACGCTCAACTCCGTCGGCCCGATGACCGATACTGACGGCCGTGATGCAGACCCGCCAGGAACGCGTGTACCTCGAGACGGCGCGCCATCGGATCGCCGGGACGCTGACGCTGGCCCGCGACGGCTACCGCAGCCGCGTCTCCGACGTCCTCAACGCGTCCGAGCGCGACTTCATCCCGCTGACCGACGTGACCGTCGAGCTCGTCGGCAACGAGGGCCCCGGGACCCACCACGACTTCCTCGCGGTCTCGCGCCAGCACGTGGTGATCGCGATCCCCGAGCTGCCCGAGGACGGCCGGCTCGAGCCTGCCGCCGTCGGCGTGCCGCCGGCCGGCGCGCGGTAGCGCGCGCCGACCCGTCCGGCCCGCTCAGCGCGGGGTCTGGACCGCGTCGCCGCAGGCCTTGAAGCCGTACTGCCTGCCGATCTTGTGGACGCGCTTCTTGGCCTCGACCCGCGCCGCCGCGATCTGGTTCAGCGCCGGGAGGCTCGTGCTGCGCAGCGCCGCGGCCTGGGCGCCGGTGACCTGCGCCTGGTTGTCGATCGTCCCGAGGATCTCGACCAGGATCCGCTGGTCCTGCTTGGGCTGGCGCAGGGCGTGCCACTTGCCCAGCCATGCCACGTAGGCGGGCGTGTCGCGGTCGAGGATCGCGGCGGCGACCGCGGCCTGCCCGGCCTTCGCGGCCTGGGAGTAGGCCGCGAACGTGCCGCGGTCGATCTTGATCATCTGCCGGCAGAACTTGTCGGCCTTGCGGATGTACTGCGCCTTGGTGAGGGTCGCGCCGGAGGCGGGGACCCGGGCGGCGGCCTGCGCCGCGCCCTGGGACGCAGCCGCCGCGTTGATGACGGCCTGCGCGGCCTCGGCCTTGTCGGAGGAACTGCTCGACGACCCGCACCCCGCGGCCGGCAGAGCCGCCGCGACGAGGGCGAGCGAGACGAGAATGGCGGACTTCATGGCGGTGGCTCCCTGGTGAATCGACGTCCCTGACTGAACGGGGCGAAGCTACGGGAGGGGCCAGCCCGGCCACCAGAGCCAAACGGCAGGCGGGACGGACGGGGGTCAGGCCGTCCGGCCACGCACCTCGAAGCCGTGCTGCCGGCGAAGGCCTGCCACATCCACCGGACCGCCTGTTCTTCAAGAGCCCCCTAGCGGCGCCCGGTGCTCCGCCTGCCCGTGGACTTGCGCTTCTTGGAGCTCGTGCGCTTCTTGGAGCTCTTGCGCTTCTTCGTCGAGCTCTTCTTCTTGGCCTTGGGCTTCGTCGAGCTCGTGGGCTTCGGCGCCGCCGGGCTGCCCGCTCCGCCGAGACCGGTGGGCGCAGGCGGCACGTTGATCGTGATGTTCAGGGGCGCAGGCGCTGCTGCTCCCGTGCCGGCGGAGCCGGGGGCCG
>JAOPZP010000415.1 GCA_025964055.1 Conexibacter sp. | reverse complement strand
GCGCGCTCGGCCGGCAGGCGGCGCAGGGCGTCGGCGAGGGCCTCGGCGTCGCCGGGCGGGACGCGCAGCGTGCCGGGCAGCTGGAGCGTCGGCAGGTCGCTGACGATCGACGGCGTGCCGTAGACCGCGGCCTCGCGGGGCGGCAGGCCGTAGCCCTCCAGCCGGGAGGGCAGCACGACGGCCAGCGCGCCCGCGTACAGCGCGTGCAGCTCGGCGTCGGTCACGTGGCCGAGCTGCGTCGCGCCCGGCACGGTCTCGCGGCCCTCGCCGGCGATGACCAGCTCGACGCCGTCGAGGCCGGCGCGGGGCCAGGCGGCGGCCAGCACGTCGAGCCCCTTGCGCGGCTCCAGCGCGCCGACGAACAGGATGTAGGGCTTGCTGCGCGCGGCGGCGGCCGCGCCGTCGGTGGGGGCGAGCTGGTCGACGCCCGGTTCGACGACCTGCACGGCGACGCCCCAGCGCTCGCCGACCTGGGCCGCCACGGCGGGCGCGTCGCAGATCACTGCAGCCGCCCGGCGCGCGAGCCCGCGCGGGCGCGCCAGGCGATGCCAGGCCCGCTCGTAGCGGGTGAAGTCCTGCGGCCGCTCCTCCCAGGAGAGGTCGTGGACGGTGAGGACGAAGGGGCCGCCGACCGCGACCGGGGCGGGCGCCGGCAGCCAGGTGACGTCCGGCGCGCCGAGCAGCGCGTCCAACCGCGGGCGCCCGGACAGCGCGGCGGCGCCGAAGAGGACCCGCGACGGCTGCACGGTGCGCCGCAGCTGCATGCCGGGCACCGGCTCAACCGGGTCGCGCCCCGGCACCAGGCCGCGCACCTCGACGCCGTCGAGCACGGCGAGCGCCTCGAGCATCCGGCGCGTATAGCGAGCGACGCCGCGGCGAGCCGCCAGCGCACGCGCGTCGACCCCCACGAGCATGCGCCGCAATCTACCCGCGCGGCGGTAGCGGCACGAAGCCCGACGTCCTCGCCACGTACTCCGCGTAGCCCGGCCGCGACGACATCGAGCGCTCCAGATGGTCCTTGCCGGAGACGCGGGTCAGCAGCAGCGTCACGACCGCGGGGCCGACCAGCGACCACCACGCACCGGACGACAGCGCGATCAGGCCGATGCCCCACCACACGCAGAAGTCGCCGAAGTAGTTGGGGTGACGGGTGTAGCGCCAGAGCCCGCGGTCCATGACCGTGGCGCGATGCGACGCGTCGGCCTTGAACCGGGCCATCTGCGCGTCGCCGACGCCCTCGAAGAACAGGCCGACGGCCCACAGCGCGACGCCGAGCCAGTCGAGCACGCCGAGCCCGCCGTCCTGCGCCGAGGCGCCCTGCACCGGCAGCGACACGACCCACACCAGCACGGCCTGCAGCAGGAAGACGTTGAAGAGGCTCACGATCCAGAAGCGATCGCCCCATCTCGTGCGCCACGCGCCGTAGCGCGCGTCCTCGCCCGCGTGGCGGAGCTTGCGCGCGCCGATGTAGCCGGCCAGCCGCAGGCCCCACACGGTCACCAGCACGGCCAGCAGCGTGCGCCGGCCGCCGTCGCCGTCCCCGGTGGCGAACGCGACCCACGCCACGCCCACGAAGCCCAGGCCCCACGCGACGTCGACGATCGACACGTCGCGCAGCCGGAGGCTGAGCAGCCAGGTGAGCAGCAGCAGCGCGAGCACCGCGCCCGCACAGAGCGCCATCGTGGCGCCGAGACCGTTCATGCCGGTAGTTCGGGCCAGGTCGGTGATCCGATCACACCGCTCGGCACGAAACCAGTGCTGTGAGGATCGCCGTCATCGGCGCCGGGGTCTCGGGACTCGTGGCCGCCCATCAATTGCGCCATGACCACGAGGTCTCCGTCTTCGAGGCGGCGGCCTACGCCGGTGGGCACACCAACACCGTCCGCGTGGACGGCGCCGACACGACGCTGCACGTCGACACCGGCTTCATCGTGTTCAACAACCGCAACTACCCCAACTTCGAGCGGCTGCTCACGCAGCTCGGCGTCGCGTCGCAGCCGTCGGACATGAGCTTCGGCGTCGGCGACGAGCACGGCGACTTCGAGTACGCCAGCACGTCGCCCAACGGGCTGTTCGCCAAGCGCTCCCACCTCGCGTCGCCGTCCTTTCACCGCATGGTCCTCGACGTGCGCCGCTTCCAGCGCGAGGCCCGCGTGCTGCTGGACTCCGACGAGGACCCGTCCCTGGCGCAGTGGCTGCAGGACCGCCGGTTCTCGCAGGCCTTCGTCGACCGGCTGATCGTGCCCCAGGCCGCGGCGGTCTGGTCCGCCGCGCCCGACCAGATGTGGACGTTCCCGGCGCGCTTCCTGGTCCAGTTCTTCGACAACCACGGGATGCTGGACCTCAAGGAGCGCCCGGAGTGGCGCACGGTGCAGGGCGGATCCAAGCGCTACGTCGAGGCGCTGACCGCGCCGTTCGGCCACGGCCTGCGGCTCTCCACGCCGGTCGACGCCGTCGAGCGCGACGACGACGGCGTGACCGTGACGCCGCGCGGGGCCGCGCCCGAGCGCTTCGACCACGTCATCTTCGCGACCCACGCCGACCAGGCGCTGGCGATCCTCGGCGCCGACGCGAACCCGGTCGAGCGCGAGCTGCTCGGCGCCCTGCCGTTCACGCCCAACGAGGCGGTGCTCCACACCGACGAGCGGCTGCTCCCGCGCCGCCGCCGCGCCTGGGCGAGCTGGAACTACCACCTGCTCAGCACCCCCACCGGCAAGCCGACCGTCACCTATCACATGAACCGGCTGCAGTCGCTCTCCGGCGAACAGCAGTGGTGCGTGACGCTGAACCGCACCGACGCGATCGACCCCGCGAAGATCGTGCGCACGATCCAGTACGCGCACCCGGTCTTCACGGCCGAGGGCGCGAAGGCGCAGGCGCGGGTGGGGGAGATCAGCGGCGGCCGCGGCCGCACCCACTTCTGCGGCGCCTACTGGGGCTGGGGCTTCCACGAGGACGGCGTCGTCAGCGGCCTGCGGGTCGCACGGGACCTGGGCGTCCGACGATCGTGAGCGCGAGCGCCTTCTACGAGGGCACCGTCCGCCATCGTCGCTTCGCGGTGCGCGAGCACGCCTTCCGCCATCGGATCTCGATGGCCTACGTCGACCTCGACGAGCTCCCGGCGCTGCTGGGCGGGCGGCTGCTGCGCGCGCGGCCCGGCCTCGCGCGCTTCCGTCGCGCCGACTACCTCGGCGACGCTGCCGTCCCGTTGGACCGCGCGGTGCGCGAGCTTGTGGCGCAGCGCACCGGCGGGCCCGAGCCCGACGGCCCGATCGGCGTGCTGACCCAGCTGCGGACCTTCGGGCACTGCTTCAACCCCGCGAGCTTCTACTACTGCCACCGCGCCGACGGCACGCTGCACTCCGTCGTCGCCGAGGTGACCAGCACGCCGTGGTCCGAGCGCCACGCCTACGTGCTGCCGGCCGGCGACGACACAGGGCCGGTCGTGCACGGCCGCTTCGACAAGCGGCTGCACGTCTCGCCGTTCATGGGCATGGACCAGCACTACGTCTGGTCGTCCACCAAGCCCGCCGCGATGGCGCCGAATCTGTCGGTCCACATCGAGAGCCGCGAGGGCGGCGAGCGCGCCTTCGACGCCACGCTGGCGCTGCGGCGCGCGCCGTTCGCTCGCCGGACGCTCGCCCGCGTCCTGCTCCGCCATCCCGCCGCCACCGTGCGCGTGCTGGTCCTCATCTACGCACACGCGCTGGCGCTTGCGGCCAAGCGCGTGCCGATCCATCCCCGCCCGACCCTCCCGGAGGTTCCGTGACCGAGCGCATCGCCCGGACGATGGTCCTGTCGTTCCTGCGCCGCATCCAGGTCGGCCGGCTCACCGTCGTCGAGGACGGCGAGCGCCTGACCTTCGGCCGGGGCGCCCCCGAGGCGACCGTGTGGCTGCGCTCCCCGCGGGCGTGGACCGCGCTGCTGCGCGGCAGCAGGGGCCTGGCCGAGTCCTACCGGGACGGCCTGTGGGACTCGCCGGACCTCACCGCGGTGGTTCGCGTCGCCGCCCGCAACGTCGAGGGCCTCGACGCGATGCGCCGTCGCCTCACGCCGCTGCGCGAGCCGCTGCAGCGCGGCCGGGCGGTGTTCCGGCGCAACACCCCGACGCGCAGCCGGCGCGACATCTCGGCGCACTACGACCTCGGCAACGAGCTGTTCGGGCTGATGCTCGACCCGACCATGATGTACTCCTCGGCCGTCTTCGAGCGCCCGGGCATGACGCTCGAGGAGGCCTCGATCGCCAAGCTCGACCGCATCTGCGAGAAGCTGCGCCTGGGTCCCGAGGACCGCGTGCTGGAGATCGGCACGGGCTGGGGCGGGTTCGCCGTGCACGCCGCCGCGACCCGCGGCTGCCGCGTCACGACGACCACGATCTCCCGCGAGCAGCACGACCACGCAGTGGCACGGGTGCGCGCCGCCGGCCTCGAGGACCGCGTGAAGGTCCTGCTCGACGACTACCGCGACCTCACCGGCCGCTACGACAAGCTCGTGTCGATCGAGATGATCGAGGCCGTGGGGTGGAAGGACTTCGACACGTTCTTCCGGGTCTGTAGCGACCGGCTGACGCACGACGGGTCGATGCTGCTGCAGGCCATCGTCATGGACGATCGCGCCTACCAGGTCGAGCGCGCGTCGAAGTCGTTCATCCGCACGCTGATCTTCCCCAACGGCTGCCTGCCCTCGCGCGCGGTGATCGCCCGCTGCGTCGCGCGCGTGACCGACCTCGACGCGGTCCACCTCGAGGACCTCACGCCGCACTACGCCGAGACGCTGCGGCGCTGGCGCGGCAACTTCGACGCCGCGCAGGAGCAGCTCGAGACGCTCGGCTACGACGAGCGCTTCCGCCGCCTGTGGCGCATGTACCTGGCCTACTGCGAGGCGGGCTTCGCCGAGCGGCGCATCAGCCTGATCCAGACCGTGCTCGCCAAGCCGCACTGGCGGCCGGCGGTCACCGAGCCCGCTGCCCCGCTGCCGGCGATGTCCGTCGCGGCCGCCGTGGATGCTTAGCCCGTGACGCTCGCCTACGACCGCCGCGGCTCTGGACCGCCGCTCGTCCTGCTGCACCCGCTCGGCGCCGACCGCCACGTCTGGGATCCGGTGCTCGACCGCCTGGCGGCCGAGCGCGACGTCATCGCCGTCGACCTGCCCGGCTTCGGCGACTCGCCCGTGCTGGACGCCGATCCGCCGACCCCGGCGGCGCTGGCGGCGGCGGTGCGGGCCTTCGCCGAGCAGGAGCTCGGGCTCCAGGCCTGGCACGTGGCCGGGAACTCGCTGGGCGGCTGGGTCGCGCTCGCGCTGGCGCTCGACGGCGCGGTGGAGTCCGTGACCGCGATCGCGCCCGCCGGCCTGTGGTCGGGCCCGCTGGCGCCCAGGCCGAGCGTCGCGCGCCGCGCCGCGCAGCTCGCGTCGCCGATCGCCGGCGTCGCGACGCGCATCGGCGCGCTGCGCCACGGGCTGCTCATCGGCTCCGTCGGCCATCCCGAGCGCGTCCCGCCGGCCGCGGCCGCCCATCTCATCCGCGCCTACGGCCGCGCCCCGGGCTTCCCGGCCGTCAACGCCGCCATGCGCGCCGGGCACTTCACCGACCTCGGCAGCATCGACGTGCCGGTCACGCTGGTCTGGCCCCAGCTGGACCGGCTGGTCGGGCGCCCGCGCCGCCTGCCGGCGCACGTGCGCAACGTGGAGCTGACCGATTGCGGACACATCCCGATGTGGGACGACCCCGCCGCCGTGTCCGAGGCGCTGCTGGCGGGCAGCGCGCTCCCCGCCACGGTGCGTTGACGCCTCATCGACATCTAGACTCGCGGCGGAATGCAGCAGCAGTCCGAACCGCGAGTCGCCCTCGTCCACGACTTCCTGCTCGACCTCCGTGGTGCCGAGCGGGTGTTCCTCGTGCTCTGCGAGATGTTTCCCGACGCGGACATCTTCACCGCCGTCTACGACGCCAAGGGCACCGAGGGCCGGTTCGCCCACCGCAACGTCCAGACGACGTTCCTGCAGAAGCTGCACCCCAACGCCAAGTCGTTCCGGCGCCTCCTGCCGCTGTACCCCTACGCCATGGAGGCGCTGGACCTCGCCGGCTACGACCTCGTGCTGTCGAGCTCCTCGGCGTGGGCGCACGGCGTGCTGCCGTCCGAGGACGCCGTGCACGTCTGCTACTGCCACAACCCGTTCCGCTACGCCTGGAACGCGCGCGACGCGACGCTGCGGGCGCACGGTCCCGTCGTCCGCGCCGGCCTCGGCGCGGTGCTGCAGCGCTGGCGCCAGTGGGACTGGATCGCCGCCCAGCGCGTCGATCGCTACGTCGCCAACTCCGAGACCACGCGGCGCCGCGTCGCCCGCTACTTCACCCGCGATGCCGAGGTCGTCTACCCGCCGGTCGAGATCGAGCGCTTCTCGCCGGGCGTCGTGGGCGAGCACTACGTGGTCCTGTCGGAGCTCATGCCGCACAAGCGCATCGAGCATGCCGTGCAGGCGTTCACGCAGCTCGGGCAGTCCCTGGTCGTCGTCGGCGACGGCCCCGACGCCCGCCGGCTGCACCGCATGGCCGGCCCGACCGTGCGCTTCACCGGCCGCGTCAGCGACGCCGAGGTGGCGCGGCTGGTCAGCACCGCCCGCGCGATGGTCGTCACCGCGACCGAGGAGTTCGGGATCGCCGCCGTCGAGGCGCAGGCCGCCGGACGGCCGGTCATCGCCCTGGCCGAGGGCGGCGTGACGGAGTCCGTGCAGGAGGGGCGCACCGGCGTCTTCTACGAGGAGCCCACGCCCGACGCGCTCGCGGCGGCGGTCGTCGCGTTCGACCCGCTGTCGGTCGACCCGGCCGACTGCGTCGCCAATGCGCAGCGCTTCAGCCGCCGCGCGTTCGAGGCGGAGATCCGCGCGAACGTCGCCGCCGCGCTCGCCGCCGGACCGAGCCCGCGTGGGGACCGCCGCCGCCCGG
>JAOPZP010000390.1 GCA_025964055.1 Conexibacter sp. | reverse complement strand
TGGTCCTTGCGCTTGCGGGAAGCGCCCTCGTCGGCAGCCAGGGTCCCGGCCATCGATCCTCCTTGGGAATGTTGAGGCAGCGCGCGACTCAGCGCACGGCCTACGGCCGCTACCCAGTATTGCGGTGAAGCAAACGACGTGCACGCGCCCTGTCAGATCAGGCGGCTGGGGTGCCGATCCGGGCGCGCTCGGCGGCCCGTTTGCCCGCGTCGTGCGAGGGGGATCCCCCACCCATGCTCCGCCAAGGCCCCATCTCGCTGACGCTGCACGCCACATTGGAGCCCCTGATCGCCGCTTTGCTGATCGCCGCGCCGTTCCTCTTCGGCTTCTCCAACCGCGGCGCGCCGACGGCGGTGGCGATCGTGGCCGGCGTCGCGGTCCTCGTGGTGGCCATGAGCACCGACTGGCGCCTGTCGCTGATCCGCGCGATCCCGGTGCCGGCGCACCTGGCGGTCGACCTGGGGATGGCCGGGGTCCTCATCGCCTCGCCGTTCCTGTTCGGCTACAGCCACCGGTCCGCGCCGACGGCCTTCTTCATCGTCGTGGGCGTCGGGTTGCTGCTGCACGTGCTGGGCACGCGCTGGTACCCCGCCGCGGGCGACGACGGGACGCGCCAGGGCGGCCGGCGCTTCGGGCGCCGCCGCGACCGCGACGCCACGACGGTGCCGAGCGACTCGCAGCCGACGGGCTGACCCCGGGCGCGCGCCTACGCCACCTGGCGCCGGGCCTGCTCGGCCGCCGACCGCAGGACTGCCTCCCAGCGGTCGACGTGCTGGGCGATGTGCTGCGACTTGCCCCAGGCCTCGGCGCGCCGGCGCAGCTGCGCGCGCTTGATGCGGGCGCCGGCGAGGCTCACCAGCGTGTCGGCCCACGCGTCGTCGCCGATCGTGATGCCGCCACAGCGGGCGCCGAGCCCCGCGTAGGGACCCCGATCGGAGGCGACCCACGGAACGCCGGCCGCGGCGTACTCCTTGACCTTGACGTCGGAGCGGGCGTGGTTGAACGGGATGTCGGCCAGGGGCGCGATCCCGATGTCGAACTGGCGCAACGCGGCGGCGAGCTGGTCGAACGGGATCCTGGCGTGGTGGGTGTAGCGGTCGGGCGCGAGGTCCAGCTTCACGCCTGCCGTCACGACGCGCACGCGCGGGTCGCGCTCCAGCACCTCGCGCAGCGCGCTGGTCATCCCGAGGCGGTGCACGTCGGCGCGGTGCTCGAGCCCGGCGACCCAGCCGATGACGATGCCGTCGTGCGCGCGGGCCTCGCGCGCGTACTGCCGCTCGTCGAGGAAGTTGTCGATCACGACCACAGACCCAGCGCCGGCCTGCCGGTAGCGCTCGGCGAGGACCTCGCTGGTCGTCGTGACGACGTGCGCGCGCTGCATGATCTTGGCCTGCGCGCGGAAGTCGCGCTCGCCGTGGAAGCCGCCGAGCTCCTTGAAGCTCGGGCTCTCGGCCGGGATCAGGCGCGGGTCGTCGTCGTTGTCCCAGGTGATCCCGACCCCGCGGCGCCGCAGCTCGGCGACGCACTTGGCCACCGCGGGCTCGGCGCGGCGGTAGACGTGGACCACGTCGCAGTCGGCCAGCTGGCCGGCGAGGAGCACCTTGCCCTTGCCCATCTCGGCGAGCACGACCGAGTGACCGCGCTGGGACAGCAGGCCGAGCGGCACCGTGACCCGGTAGTTGACGTTGAACGCCTCGGTGTTGTAGATCGCGCCGATCTTCATGCTCCGCCACCGTATTGCGGGCGCTGCCGCGCCTCAACGGCATCTGCCGGACTGTCAACCCCCGGTGCCCGCGGCGGGTGCCTCACCGGTCTCGGGGTCGGCCTCCTGCTCCGGATCGGCCTCGGGGGTTCCCTCGCTCAGCGCCTTGCGCGGAGGCACGCGGGCGGCGGCCGCGTCGAGCCGTCCGCGCACGGCCTTGGCCGAGGCGCCGACCACGGCGCGCTCGGCCGGCGACATGTCGGGCCAGCGCTCCCGGAGCGCGGCGAGGGTCTCCAGCGCACGGTCCAGCGCGTCGCGCGCGCTGTCGTGAGCGCCCTCCTCGAGGGCCTCCTCGGCGAGCGAGACGTCGTGGCCGGCATCGGCGGCGAGCTTGAGCAGGTCGTCCATGGCAGAGGCGATGCTACGGGGCGATCTCACACATCACTGTGCCGGGACGTTCCAACTCACATGAAGACCTACACCCTGATCGGCGCAGACGGCGTCCCGCGGGCCTCGCAGACACCGGGGACGCTCGGCGGCCACCGGCCGGGCCGCATCTACGGCAGGCTGGACTGCCCGGGCGCCGCCCAGGCCATCGCGCGCGGGGGCTACGTCACCCACCGCGTGTTCTTCGCCGACGAGCCGACCGCCGTCGCCGCCGGCTACCGCCCGTGCGCGCGCTGCCTGCCGACCGAGTACCGCCGCTGGAAGGAGCGCCGCGACATGCCTTCGACTCACACCACCGTCGAGATCCCGATCGGCGCGGTCCTGCTCGTCGCCGACCCCGAGGGCGAGGCGCTGCAGGAGATCCGCTTCGACGCGACCGACGTCCCGCCCGGCTCGCGCCGCGTGGACTCCGGCGTCCTCGGCGAGGCCGCGCGCCAGCTGCGCGACTACGCGTCCGGGGACCGGACGGCGTTCTCGCTCCCGCTGCGCCCCGCGTTCGGCGGGCCGTTCGAGCGGCGCGTGTGGGCGCTCGTCGCAGAGATCCCCTACGGCGCCACGACCAGCTACGGGGCGCTGGCCGCCCGCCTCGACGCCCCCGGCGCCGCGCGCGCCGTCGGGGCCGCCAACGGCCGCAACCCGCTGCCGATCGTCGTGCCGTGCCACCGCGTCATCGGCGCGCGCGGGGCGCTCACGGGCTACGCGGGCGGCCTCGACCACAAGCGAACGCTGCTCGCGCACGAGGGCGCACTGCTCCCGGCGTGACCCGACGCCGGGCGCCGCACGTCTACCATCGGCGGCGCGCCTTCGATGTCGAGCTCCCCGTCGCTGCCCACCCCGCCCCGTGAGCGCTGGCCCCTGGCCGTGGCGTTCGTCGCCCTGCTGGCCGGCGCCGGCCTGCTCGCCCTCGCGCTCTCCGGGGCGGGCGGCACGCCCGCCGCGGAGGCCCTGCCGCCCGCCGCGCCCGCCGTCGTGGTG
>JAOPZP010000381.1 GCA_025964055.1 Conexibacter sp. | reverse complement strand
CCGGGTCGGGGTCGGCGGGCAGCGCGGTGCCGTCGACGACGTCCTCCTCCAGCAGCCCGGCCAGGCCGGCCGCCAGCCGCGGGGCCAGCCAGCGCAGCGGCGCGACCGCGGGCTGCGGCGCGCCGAGCCACTTGTCGGGCTCGAACGTGCCGCTGAGGATCAGCCGCTCCTCGGCGCGCGTCATCGCCACGTGCAGGATCCGGCGCTCCTCCTCGGCGTCGGCCGCCTGCTGCTCGTCGCGCAGCGCCTCCCAGTCCAGCGTCTTGGCCGACGCGCCGTCGACCGTCCGCAGGCGCAGGCCGATGCGGTCGCCGCGCACGAGGAGGTCGTCGGTGTCGTTGCGGCCGGTGCGGCCGAGGTCGGCGATCACGACGACGCCGAACTCCAGCCCCTTGGCGGCGTGCATGGTCATGAGGCGCACGGCGGTCGCGTCGCCGAGCTCGACCGGGGCGTCGGTCTCGCGCGCCTCGGCCTCGAGCTCGGCGGTGGCCAGGTCGATCAGCCCGCGCACGTCGCGGCCGCGCCGCGCCTCGAACGCGGAGGCCAGGCGCTGCAGCTTGAGCACGTTGGCCCACCGGCGCCGGCCACCCGGCAGCCCGAGCACGTGCAGGTCGTAGCCGGTCCGGTCCACGACGCGCTCCAGCAGCTCGTCCAGCCCGAGGCGCGGCGCCCGCGCGCGCTCCCCCGCGAACCACGGGCAGAAGTTCGCCAGCGCGTCGCGGTCGCCGTCGGGCAGCAGGCCCGGCAGCGACGACGGCTCGGCCGCGTCGGCGGTCTCGCCGCCCGCCGCCGCGCAGAACGCCCCCGCCAGCGCGTCCCAGCGCGCGCCGTGGCGGGCGGTCCGCGCCAGGATCGCCAGCCCGTCGGCGCTCAGCCCGACCAGCGGCGACGCCAGCAGGCCGAAGAGCGCCAGCTCGTCGCGCGGGTTGGCCAGCGCGCCCAGGTAGGCGCAGAGGTCGAGCACCTGCTGGCGGCCCCAGTAGCCGCGGCCGCCCGCAGCCAGCGTCGAGAGCCCCTCCTCCTCCAGGGCCCGCTCGAAGACCGCCATGTCAGTCGCGGCCCGCAGCAGCACGACGACGTCGGCCGCCGAGACGCCCTCGTCGCGGATCAGCGCCGCGACGCGCGCGGCCACCACCCGCGCCTCGGCCCGGCGCTTGGCGTTGGTCGACGGCAGCGACGCCAGCGCCTCCGCCGGCCACGCCTCGACGGCGTCGGCATCGGTCAGCAGCAGCTCCACCAGCGGCCCGTCGAGCTGACCTTCGTCGTCGCGGCCGGCCACGAACGGCACGTGCGCGCCGCCGTGCAGCTCGCCCATGGCGGCGTCCAGCACGCCCAGGATGTCGGGCCGCGACCGGAAGTTCGCCGCCAGCTCCGCCGCCGCCCCGTGCTGCGCCAACGCCGCGCGCTGCGCGCGGAAGATCCGCACGTCGGCGTGCCGGAAGCCGTAGATCGACTGCAGCTCGTCGCCGACGACGAAGCGGTCGCCGCCGAGCAGCTCCAGCAGGTCCAGCTGCGTCGCGTTGGTGTCCTGGAACTCGTCGACCATCACGCGCTCGAAGCGCGCCGCGTAGGCGGCGCGGACGGCCGGCGCCGAGCCCAGCAGGTCGCGCGCCAGCAGCTCGAGGTCGTCGAAGTCCAACGCGGCACGCTCGCGCTTGGCCTCCGCGTAGGCGTCGGCGTAGCGGCCGAGCAGCTCGTCGAGCAGCACGACCGCCGCCGCCGCAAGCGCGTCCTGCCAGCCCGACGCGTAGGTCGCCAGCGCCTCCAGGTACGCCGCGCACCCGTCGCCCTTCAGGGCCTTCGTGTTGCCCGGCTTGAACGCGGCGCCGGCCAGCGCGCCGAGCTCCGGCGCCTCCCCGCGCCCCGCCGCCGCCAGCAGCTCCCGGCAGCGCCCCACCGCGGTGCGCGCGCCGGCGACCGATTGCCGGGTGTCCTCGACCGCCAGCTCGGCATCGGCCGCCGCGAGCGCCCGCGACAGCGCCGCGGCGTCCGGCGGCGTGACGCTCACCCGCGGCAGCGCCGGCCGCGTCATGCCCGAGCTGCGCAGCTGGTCGTGGGCGGCGACGATCCGCAGCTGCAGCGCATCGACTCCGTAGGCAGCCACCAGGTCCAGGGCCTCGGGCCGGTCGCGGCCCAGGAAGTCGGCGAGCGCGCGCTCGAAGGCGACGCCGCGCACGTCGCGGGCCTCGGCCTCCTCCAGGATCCCGAACGCGGGGTCCAGCCCGGCGCGCACCGCGTGAGCGCGCAGGATCCGTGCGCAAAGGCCGTGGAAGGTCGAGATCCAGGCGGCGTCGAGGTCGCGGGCCCGGTCGCGCCGCCCCAGCTCCACGAACCGCCCGCGCACGCGCGTGCGCAGCTCCCCCGCCGCCTTGTCGGTGAAGGTGATCGCCAGGATGCGTCCCGGCTCGACGTCGTCCTCCAGCACCGAGCGCACGAAGCGCTCGCTCAACACGGAGGTCTTGCCCGACCCCGCGTTGGCCGACAGCAGCAACGACCCCTCGCGCCGCCGGATCGCGTCGGCCTGCTCATCGGTGAACGGCATGCCGCCGCGGCCGACCATGCGCCCCGCGTCGTCGTAGAGCGCGCCACGCGCCTGGACCGAGCCGCTCACGCGCTCACGCACCGGCAGATCGTCGGATGCGCGCAGCCGCCGCCGTAGGCGCACCCGTCCGGCGACGGCTCCAGCCGGCCGGCGCGGATCTGGGCGACCGCCTCGCCGGCCGCCGCGGCGCACTGCTCCAGAAGGATCTCGAGCTCGTCTTGGCCGACGCGGTCGGTCCTGACCGTGTCGAGCCCCGGATCGGCTTCGGCCAGCACGGCGCCGCGCGGGCGCGCGTCGGTCCCGCCGAGCGGCTGGTAGAGGCCGCCGACCGGCTCGAGGCCGAGCACGTGCCGCACGGTCAGCAGGTACAGCGCGATCTGGAGCTTGCCCTCCTCCAGCCACCGCGCCTGCGCCGTCGCGGTCTTGCCCTTGTAGTCGTAGACGATGGCCTCGCGGCCGGCGACGTCGGTGTCGATCCGGTCGATCCGCCCGGCCAGGCGCAGCGCGCC
>JAOPZP010000373.1 GCA_025964055.1 Conexibacter sp. | reverse complement strand
TTGTCGGCGGCGGCCTCGTCGTCGCCGTGGGTCACGCCGAGCAGGACGAGCAGACCGGGCCCGATCGCCGCGATCGTCTCGCCGTCGACGGTGACCGAGGCGCGGCTGACGCGCTGCACGAGGGCTCGCATGGCCCCATCAGATCACGGGGGAGAGCGTGGGGCGGCCGGGTGGGCTCGCCGTCATCGCCGCCGGACCACGCGCGGCCCACGACCAGCGCCCGGACGGAACGCCAACCCGCCGGCTGCTCGCCACGATCGGCGCTCAGACGCCCACCGCGCTGACGGCGACTGCCGCCGGCTGCCCGCCACGATCGGCGCTCAGACGCCCACGGCGCTGACGGCGGCCGCCGCCGGCTGCTCGCCACGATCGCCGCTCACACGCCCACCGCGCTGATGGCGACTGCCGCCGGCTGCTCGCCAGGATCGACGCTCAGATACCCACCGCGCTGACGGCGGCCGCCGCCAGGACCGCGATCGCCGTCGACCACGCGATCGCGCCCGCGGCGAGCCGCAGGTCCAGCCCGTAGAGGTGGCCGACGATCAGCGAGTTGATGCCCGCGGGCATCGCGGCCTGCACGAGGTAGGCGTCGGGCACGCCGACGGTCAGCGCCGAGAGCCCGAGGAGGAGCCCCGGCGCGACGACCATGCGCAGGACGATCGACACGCCGATCGGCGCGGTCAGCGGCGGCGGGAACTGCAGCGTGCCGTCCTCGCGCTCGCCCATCAGGTTGACGCCGAGGATGAAGAAGCCGACGGGCAGCAGGCCGTAGGCCGCCGCGAACTTGGCGATGTCGACGAGCGCCTGCGGAGCCAGCGTCTCCGGCGCCACCAGGCCCGCCAGCAGCGCCCACAGCACCGGGTTGCGCGTGAAGAACGCCTTCATCCGCTCGCGCGGGCTCTCGCCGGCGGCGGTCCCGAACGCGGCCCCGATCGCGAAGCCGGCGGTGTAGAGCATCACCTGGCTGACGATCGTGTCCCAGGCGATCGCCGGCGCCAGCGCGTCGTGGCCGAGCAGCGCCGCGTTGAGCGGGATGCCCAAGTACCCCGTGTTGGCGAGGACGACCGTGAGGATCAGCGCGCCGGTCGAAGGCCGCGACAGGTGCAGGACGCGCGCGCCGATGATGTAGGCCAGCCAACCGACCACCGCCAGCTCGACGAAGCCCAGCGCCAGGCCGATCCCCACGCCGCCGCCCAGGTGCAGCCGCGCCACGATGAAGAACGTGATGAACGGCAGCAGCGCCCAGACCATCGTGTCGATGAGCGTGCGTCCGAACCGCACGGCGCCGGCCCCCCAGCGCCGCTCGGCGCCGACCCCGACGGCGGTCGAGGCGACGATCGCCAGGAGGACGAGGATCACGCGTCGCGCAGCTGCGCCGCAGCGTGCTCGGGCGCCACGATGTTCAGGTGCACGCCGGTGCCGAGCTCCAGCCCCGCGAGGTGCGTGAGGCGCGGGACCACGTCGATGCGCCAGCAGAACTGCTCGGCGCCCAGCGGCGCCGTGCGCACCCAGAGGTTCAGCGGCGGCAGGAAGCCGAGCAGGCGCCGCAGGCGGTTCAACGCGTCGTGCAGCAGCGCCGCGCCGAGCGGGCCGTCGTCCTCGAAGCGCGCCCGCGGCCGGCGCGGGGCCAGCAGCAGCTGGTAGGGCTGGCGCGCGGCGTAGGGCGAGAGGACCACCGCCTCGTCGTCGATGGCCACGACGCGGTCGCGCTGGCGGACCTCGTCGGCGACGAGGTCCTGGAGCAGGTTGCCGCCCATCGTCCGCATCGCGTGCGCGGTGAAGCGCTCGCGCTCGCGGGCGATCTGCGCGGGGACGAAGTCCATGGCGTACACCTGCGCGTGGGTGTGGGGCAGCGACGCGCCGGCCTCCGCGCGCTCGTTGACCGACACGTGCACGCACGCCGCGCCGGCCTCGGCGTGCACGCGCATCCGGGCGCGCCAGGCCTCCATCGCGACCGCGACCTGCTCGGGCCGCAGGTCGGCCAGCGACGTCACGGCGTCGGGCGCGTTGACCACCACCTCGTGGTTGCCGTAGGCGGCGACCGCGGTGTACAGGTCGGGGTCGTGCGACGGCGCCGGCTCGGCCGCGTCGCGCGTCAGCGCCGGGAAGAGGTTCGGGACGACGCGGACCGCCCAGCCGGGCGTGTCGGGCGCGCCGCCGCCGGGGCGCACGGCGTAGACCTCGGGCGGCGTGCGGTCCTCGTGCCCGGGGGCGAACGGGTCGGTCTCGGGGTCGATCGGCGGCGCGTCGCCGACGGTCGCCCAGCCGCCGGGGCGGTCGGCCCGCCGCGCGGCGATGATCGTCCGCAGGCCCGTGAGCGGGTCGATGCGGACCTCAGGCACGCGCGGTCACGACGGGCGGCCGAGGGCGTAGCGCCGGATGTCGGCGGCCAGCGCCGCGTCGGTGGAGTACAGGCCCTGGTGGACGTACTGGAGCTTGCCGGCGGCGTCGTAGTACATCGTCGTCGGGTAGTTCTTGCCGATCTCCAGCGCCTGGGCGATCCGCGTCTTGCGATCGATGTAACTCGGGTAGGTCAGGGGGAACTTCTGCAGGAACCGCTTCGCCGCGGCGTCCTCGTCGCCGGAGTCCAGCCCGAGGAACGCCACCTGCTTGCCGAAGCGCACGCTGTTGCGCTGCAGGGCCGGGAACTCGTAGCGGCAGGGTCCGCACCAGGACGCCCACTTGTTCACCACGACGGGATGCCCCTTGAGCTGCTCGATGCGCTGCTGGACGCCGGTCTTGGAGCCGGGCAGCAGCGTGTTGGCCTGCGCGTGCAGGGCGGCCAGCGGGGCCGGCGCGCCCGCCAGGGAGCGCTGCGCGGCCGCCAGGTCGAACGTGTTGGCCTTGGGTGGCGTGTTGCTCGTATGCGTCTGCGAGAGCCCGATGACGACCACGGCGACGACGGCCACGGCGCCGAGGACCATCAGCAGGCGACGGGACATGCCTGACAGGGTGGCAGTTTCTGTGGATCGTCGGCGCGATCGGCTATCCTTGCGATACGAGGCGAGGGAGCAGCTGCTGGTGCAGGGACGTCCTTCTCGCTTCCCCCTGGTCCGTCGAGGACTGCAAGCATCCGTCCGCCGCAGGTCTTCGCGGGCGCTCCTCACGAAGAGCGAGCCGTTTCATGGCTGAATCCACGACGCAGGCCGTCGAGGCCGCATCGATTCCCGATCCCACCTTGGTCGCAAAGGCCGAGGCGTTCACGCACGAGCGCTTCATCCACGAGGGTGAGGACGCGAGCACCGCGCTCACCCCCGGCAGCGCCCGCCGCCGGGCGCTGGACGCCGCGCTGCGCGAGATCGACGCCGGCGCCGCGGTGCCCTCCACCAAGTGGCGGCGCCGCTACGCGCTGCTGCTCGGCCTGGAGCGCGTCCTCAGCGAGGACGAGCCGCGACTGGCCGACGGAACCCTCCTCAACCCTCACCAGGTCGACGCCCTCTCGGGCACGCTCGTCGCGCTGCTGGCGGCGACGCAGAAGGGCGCCACCGGCAGCGATGCGGCGGCTGCGCCCGTGCTCGCCGTCGACGACGCCCCCGCGCCGCAGTTCCCGCGCGACGAGGCGCGGGACGCCGAGCCGGAGCCCGAGCCGGACGAGCCCGACGAGCACGACGAGGACGACGACGAGGACGACGAGGAGGAGGACCGCACCCCCGTCGACATCGAGATCGAGGGCCTCGACGACCTCGACGAGGACGACGACCACGACGACGAGCCGGCCGAGGAGGAGTCCTACGAGGACGACACCGAGGACGACGACGTCGACGAGGACGTCTCCGAGGAGGCGGCCGAGGATCCCAACGCCGGCAAGCGCTTCTGGTTCGAGCACGCGACCGGCGCCGGCAAGACCGTCGCCGCCATGGGCTTCGTGGACGCGACCCGCACCGGCGGCGTCCTGATCCTGACCCACCGCCGCAACCTGGTCGACCAGTTCCTCGGCGAGCTGCACGACCGGGGCTACGGCCACCGCGAGTCGCCGCCGCTGCTGGACGGCGAGGGCACCGGCCGCACCGACGGCCCGGTCACGGTGGAGACCTACCAGTGGTTCGTCCGCAACGCCGGCCGCATCTCCGACGCCTACACCATCGTCATCTGCGACGAGGCGCACACCGCGCTGGGTGAGAAGACCTCCGCCGCGATCCGCGCGTGGACCGGTCCGATCTTCGTCGGCATGACGGCGACGGGCGCGCTGATCGCCCGCCACGTCACCGACCTCTTCCCGACCCAGACCTCGCGCTTCGACCTCGCGCAGGCCGCGCGCCGCGGCGTGATCGCGCCGCTGCGGTCGATCCGCATCCCGCCGGGCCCGGGCGTGCGCACGATCGCCAAGGTGCCGCTGCGCAAGGGCGACGTCGACATCGAGTTCGACCAGGAGATGCTGGCCGAGCTGCTGGATCAGCTCCCGTTCAACCTGGCGATCGCCGACCTGTACAAGACGCGCTTCAATGGCGTCCCCGGCGTGGTCTACGCCGCCGGCGTGCGCCACGCGATGAACGTCGCCGAGGCCTTCCGCCAGGAGGGCATCAAGGCGATGGGCGTCTCGGGCGAGACCCCCAAGCGCGAGCTGGCCGAGATCCTCGCGCGCTACGAGCGCGGCGAGATCGACGTCCTGGTCAACGCCCAGCTGCTGGCCGAGGGCTGGAACTCGCCCCGCGCGACGATCTGCATGCACCTGGCGCCGACGGCGTCCAAGCGCATCTACCAGCAGCGCGTCGGCCGCGTCACGCGCCGCCATCCCGGCAAGGAGTCCGGGATCGTGGTCGACTTCGTCCATCCCGCGACGCGCCACGACGACCCCGTCGTCACGCTGCACTCGCTGCTGGACCGCGAGGTCTACCGCGGCGGCGCGATCGTCGTGGGGCCCGTGCGCCGCGGCCGCGGCCGTCGCGTCCGCGTCGAGCGCCGGGTCATCCCGGTGTGCGCCGACGAGGATCGCCGCATCGAGGTCTTCGAGCGCGAGCTGTGGCGCATCGCCGTCGAGTTCCTCGACTACGGCGAGCAGGTCCAGTGGGCTGCGCTGGCCGGGGCGCGCGTCGCGCCCAGCGGCTGGCGCCGCGCTCGCGCGATGCTGCACTTCGACAAGTCGGGCGAGCTGAAGCGCAGCTTCCTGCTGACCGCGGTCGAGCGCAACAAGAACTCCCAGCTGCGCCTGCGGGCGCTCCAGGAGATCGCGCAGGCGCGGGACGCCGACGCGTTCGAGCGTGCGGTCGACGTCGTGCAGACGTGGTCGCGCGAGGAGCGCCGCGAGGGCGTCAAGGTGCTGCTGCAGGCGCTGGCCGAGCGCCGCATCGGGCGCCGCGACCAGGCCTCGCACTGGATCTGGGACCTGGCCGACATGACGCGCGAGGTGCACGAGGAGTACGCCGTGCAGCGCTGGCCCGAGACCAAGCGGTTGTTGGTGCTGTTGGTCAACTCCTCGGGCGGCGCGCACGCGCGCAACGCCCGGCGGCTGGTGCACGCGGCCCGCAAGCAGGACCGGCGCCTGTCGGCGGCGATCCTGGCGGCGGCGGTCGCCCACACGCCGGAGGCGATGGAGGTCGTGCGCGGTGCGCGCACCCGCATGGCCCGCAAGCCGAGCGCGCTCTCGCGCGAGCTGCTGCGCAACTTCCCCAAGCGCAAGACCCGCGGGCGCCGGCGCCGCAAGAAGGGCGACGAGGCCGCGAACGTGCCGCAGGTCGTGGGCGCCGCGCAGAACGGTGAGCTGCTGGAGAGCGGCGAGGCCGTGCTCGAGCCCGTGGGCGGCGGCGGCAACGGTGGCAACGGCGGCGAGAACGGCGAGGGCGGCACGCAGGAGCGGTCGCGCTCCAAGCGCCGCAGCCGCTCGCGCCGCAAGGCCAACGCCAAGGCGCGCGCGGCGGCCGAGGCTGCCGCGGCGGCCGGGGGCGAGGACGTCGAGGGCGAGCGCGTGGAGTCGGGTGAGGCCGAAGGTGCGCCGGCGGGCGAGAACGGGCGCGCGCCCGCGCGGGTTGCCGCGGCTGCTCCCGTGGACGACGCCGAGGCGGCGCGGGCGATCGACGCCGCTGCGTCGCTGCTGCACCCGGGCGGCGGCCGCAGCGGCCGCAGCCGGCGGTCCCGGCGCGCCACGCCCGTCGAGGCGCCGGAGGTGACGGCAGAGGTCGAGGTCGGCGAGCCCGCCGAGGTCGTCGCCGCCGCGCCGGACGCCGTGCAGGATGCGGCGGCCGAGGCCGAGGCCGAGGCCGCGCCCGCCCCGAAGCGCCGTCGCACGCCGGTGCGCC
>JAOPZP010000369.1 GCA_025964055.1 Conexibacter sp. | reverse complement strand
GCGCGCGTGGTGAGGTGGTCGATCATGAACGAGGTGATGACGCCGGCCTCGATCGCCCCGATGCTCCACGCGGCGGTCAGCACGCGGTCGCGGATCTCGGGACTCCACTCGCCGCCGGCGTCGCACGCCAGCTCGAGCTCGTAGTCGGCCGCGGCGCGCAGCCACGGGACGAGGTGGGACGGGATGACGACGGGGCTACCCCGATACGGGGTAGCGTCCTGGGTGCTCATGGAGTACGCCGCTCCTTGGGCCATGCCCCCGGCCTGGTCGAACAGGTGCGGGGGCGATTTACGTGATTGGTGGGGAGAGGGTATATGGGGGTGCGGCGGGAACGTGGGGAGCCCGCCGGGCAGGATGAGGCTCAGCGCGTCGTCGGGCAGCGCGGCGGTCGCGCGCGGCGGCGAGGCAGTACCCCGGATCCCGGTGGTCCGGGGGCGATCCTCGCCCGGTTATGTGCTCGGTGCGCATGGGTATCGCTCGCGCGTCCAACCGGGTCCACATCCCTCAGGGGAGGAGTGCAGCGATGACGAAGTACGGGTCCAAGGTGCGCCGCTCGCGACGCACGATCGCGGCGGCGGTCGCGACGCTGAGCGTCGGCGTGGCCGCGGTGGTGACGGCGCCGGGATCGGCGCTGGCGGGCGGTGACGGCCACGGCTCCCACGGCCATGGCGACCAGCGCGGCCATGGGCACGGCCACGGCCATGGGCACGGCGGTGGCGGCGGCGGCGGCGGCCCCGTCTATCAGGACCCGCGGGCCCCGATCCCCGAGCGCGTCTCGGACCTGATGTCGCGCATGACCCTCGCCGAGAAGATCGGCCAGATGACGCAGGCCGAGCGGGCCGCGGTCGCCGGCGACGCGACGCCGGTCACGAACCTGGGGCTCGGCAGCCTCCTGTCGGGCGGCGGCTCGGTGCCGACGCCGAACACGCCGCAGGCGTGGGCCGACATGGTTGACGGCTTCCAGCGCGCCGCGCTGGCCACGCGGCTGCACATCCCGCTCATCTACGGCGTCGACTCCGTCCACGGGCACGGCAACCTCTACGGCGCGACCGTCTTCCCGCACAACATCGGCCTGGGCGCGACGCGTGACCCGGAGCTCGTGCAGGAGGTCGAGCACATCACCGCCGACGAGACCCGCGCGAGCGGTCCGCAGTGGGCCTTCGCCCCCTGCATCTGCGCCGCGCGCGACGACCGCTGGGGCCGCACCTACGAGAGCTTCAGCGAGGACCCGAGCCTCGTCATCAAGATGGAGACCGCCATCGACGGCTTCCAGGGCGACCGCGGGCAGCTCTCCGATCGCGACCGGGTGCTCGCCACGGCCAAGCACTACGCCGGCGACGGCGACACGAAGTACGGCACGTCCACGGGCGACTACAAGATCGACCAGGGCATCGCGATCACCAACCGCCAGGACTTCTGGAACACGTCGCTGCGCCAGTACCTCCCGGCCGTGCAGGAGCACCACGTGGGCAGCGTCATGCCCTCGTACTCCAGCGTGGACTGGACCGAGGACGGCGTCGGCAACCCCATCAAGATGCACGCCAACGCGGATCTCATCAACGGCGTGCTGAAGGACAAGATGGGGTTCGACGGCTTCGTCATCAGCGACTACAACGCCATCGACCAGATCCCCGGCGACTTCCCCACGCAGGTGCGGACGTCGGTCAACGCGGGGGTCGACATGTTCATGGAGCCGACGCGCTTCGCCGAGTTCATCGCCACGCTGACCGGTGAGGTCAACGCCAACCGCGTGTCGATGAGCCGCATCGACGACGCGGTCAGCCGCATCCTCACCAAGAAGTTCGAGCTCGGCCTGTTCGAGCACCCGTTCACCGACCGCACCGACATCGGCCAGATCGGCTCGCCGGAGCACCGCGCGGTGGCCCGCCAGGCCGTCGCCGAGTCGCAGGTGCTGCTGAAGAACAGCGGCGACACGCTGCCGCTGCAGGGCCAGGACGCCGTCTACGTCGCGGGCAGCAACGCCGACAACATCGGCAACCAGGCCGGCGGCTGGACGCTGACGTGGCAGGGCGGCTCGACGACGCAGATCCCCGGCACGACGATCCTCCAGGGCATCCGTGACGCCGACCACGGCGGGAGCGTGACCTACAGCGCCGACGCGTCGGCGCCGATCGCGCCCGGTCAGCACGGTGTGGTGGTCGTCGGCGAGACGCCCTACAGCGAGGGCTTCGGCGACGTCGGCGGCCCGCGGTGGGCCTTCGACCCCGGCGACAAGAACGTCCCGCGGCCGGTCAAGGACATGATGTTGTCGGCTGCCGACAAGGCCGCCGTCGACAAGGTGTGCGCGGCGACCGTCGACTGCACGGTGATCGTGGTCTCCGGCCGCCCGCTGATCATCGATCCCGCGCAGCTGGGCGAGATCGACGCGCTGGTCGCCGCCTGGCTGCCGGGCAGCGAGGGCGAGGGCGTGGCGGACACGCTGTTCGGCGACGAGCCCTACACGGGCAAGCTGCCGGTCACGTGGCCCAGGACGCTCGCCCAGGAGCCGATCAACGTCGGCGACGCCAACTACGACCCGCTGTACCCGTTCGGGTACGGGCTGCGGACGCGGTAGCGGCGGCAGGCGCAGCACGAAGCGCGGCAACGGCTGGGGCACGCCACCACAACGCGCCCCAGCCGTGCCCGGCGGCCCGTCTACCGCACTTCGGAGTAGACGGGCTCCGGGAGCGCCTCGGCGTCGGCAACGCCGAAGTCGTCGGCCACGGCGGGCGCCGCCGCCGGGGCCTGGAGCACGGTGACGGCCACGACGATCGCGGCGGCCGTGAAGCCGGCGCCGATCAGGAACGCCAGGTGGTAGCCGCCCAGCAGGGCCGAAGCGGTCGACGCGCCGTCGGCCGCCAGGTCGCCGGTGCGCGTGCTCGACAGCGTCGCCAGCACCGCGAGGCCGAGCGCGCCGCCGACCTGGGCGGTCGTGTTGACCAGGCCGGACGCCAGCCCGGCGTCGCTCGGCGTGGCGCCCGACATCGCCAGCGTCATCAGCGCCGGGAAGGTCAGGCCGGCGCCGACGCCGAGCAGGACCATCACGGGCAGGACGTCGACCACATAGGAGCCGTCGACCGGCGCGCGGGCGAACACCAGCAGCGCGGCGAGGATCAGCACCAGGCCGGGCAGCAGCGTCGTCCGGGCGCCGAAGCGCGTCACCAGCCGCTCGGAGTAGCGGACCGAGAGGCCGCCCATGAGCACCGTCACCGGCAGGAACGCCAGCCCGGTCTCCAGCGCGTCGTAGTGCAGCACGCGCTGGAAGTACAGCGCGCCCATGAAGAACATGCCGAACATCCCGACGACCGAGAGCGCCTGGATCAGGTTGGCGCCGCTGACGTTGCGCGAGCGGAAGATCCGCAGCGCCATCAGCGGGTTGGTCGCGGTGGCCTGCCGAGCCAGGAACGCGGCGAACAGCGCGAGCGCGACGGCGCCCAGCCCAAGGGCCTGCCCCGAGCCCCAACCGTCCTCGGCCGCGGGCTTGACGATCGTGTAGACGAACAGCATCAGCGACGAGGTGATGAGCGCCGCACCGGGGATGTCGGCGCCGCGGCCGAAGCCGATGCCCTCGTCCTTGGGCAGCACCCGCCAGGCGAAGGCGGCGGTGGCCAGCCCGATCGGCAGGTTGACGAAGAAGATCCAGTGCCAGCTGATCGACTGCGTCAGCACGCCGCCGACGAGCAGGCCGACGGCGCCGCCGGCCGAGGCTACGAAGGCGTAGACGCCGATCGCCTTGGCCTGGTCGCGCGGCTGGGGGAACATCGTCACGATCATGCCGAGCACCACCGCGGAGGTCAGGGCGCCGCCGATGCCCTGCACGAAGCGGGCGGCGACGAGCACCGTCTCGCTCTGCGACAGGCCGCACACGAGCGAGGCGGTGGTGAAGATCGCGAGACCGGTGAGGAACACCGTGCGGCGGCCGATCAGGTCGCCCAGCCGGCCGGCCAGCAGCAGCAGGCCGCCGAAGGCGATCAGGTAGGCGTTGACGACCCAGGCGAGGCTGGACTGGGAGAAGCCGAGGTCGTTCTGGATGGCGGGCAGCGCGACGTTCACGACCGTCGCGTCGAGCACGATCATCAGGACCCCGACGCAGAGGACGTACAGCGCGATCCAGCGCATGCGCTCGCTCAGCGGGGTGGTGGTGGGGGAGTGGGCGGCGCTCGGCGCCTGGTCTGCGGTCACGGTGGTGGCGTCCTCGTACATCGGAGGTGGGGAGGGGTCTGGTGCTCAGACGAGGCCGCCGGGGCAAACTCATCGGCGCGTCGTCACCAGGGGGTCGGAGCGAGGATCGCATCCTCGACATCGCCCCGACCTCGACCTCCTGGGACTACTTGCCGCTGGTGCGGGGCGCCGCGGAGCGCGCGTGACCGGCCGACGGACGGCCGGCGACGCCGGAGGAGCGGGGTCCGCCGCCGCCCATGGGCGGCGTGCGCCGGATCAGGGCCCGCAGCGCCTGGTCGTCGTCGCCGTCCTCGGTGCGCTCGGTGAGCGTGCGGGGATGGACGGTGCGCA
>JAOPZP010000364.1 GCA_025964055.1 Conexibacter sp. | reverse complement strand
CGCTCGGCATGCTGGCGGGCGCGGCGACCGGCATGGTCAACGTCACGACGACGGCCTTCGCGGAGCACACGCTCGGCAACCGCGACCTCGCCGGGTGGCTGCTGGCCGCATGGGCGGTCGGTGCGCTGGCCGGCGGGCTGAGCGCCGCGGCCTGGCGCTGGCGCAGCCGGCCGGAGGACCGGCTGACGCGGCTGCTGCTGCTCTTCGGGCTGGCGTTCGTCCCGGCGCTGCTGGCGCGGTCGACCGGCTCGATGGCCGCGGCGCTGGCGCTCTCGGGCGCGCTGCTGGCCCCGACGCTCGCGTGCGTCTTCGTCCTCACCGGCTCCCGCGCGCTGCCCGGCACGATCACCGAGACGTTCGCGTGGCTGACGTCGTCGTTCCTGGTCGGGAGCGCGGTCGGCTCCGCGCTGGGCGGGACGCTGACCGGCGGGGCGAGCGCCGCCTCGAGCGTCCGGGGCTACGCGGTCGCCGCGCTGATCGTGTGGCTCGGCGCGCTCGTGTGGCGGACGCGCCGCGTGGGCGCGGCCGTCGCCTGAGCGACGGCCGCGCGTCTGCCGATCAGCAGGCCAGCGCGATGTGGAACGAGAGGTCCATGCTCGCCCCCGCGCTGTTGCGGGTCTTGACCTCGACGCCGTTGGTGCTGGACGGGGTCGGCTTCTCGGTGCTGATCTCCCCCGAGAGCGAGCCGTCGGCCGCCGCGGCGCCGACCACGCCGATGAAGGCGCAGGCGTTGATGTTGCGGTCGAAGTTGACCACGTAGATGCCGCTGCCCGCTCCCGAATGCGACACGGATGTCACGTGGCTGCCGCGGTCCAGCGTGCCGTTGGCGGCGACGACGGCGAACGGGTTGGGCTGGTCGGCGCCGTCGTGGCCGATCGGGCCCGTGGCACCGGTCTCACCCTTGGGACCCTGTGCGCCGGTCGCGCCGGTCGCCCCGGTCGCCCCGGCGGTGCCTGCCGGCAGCTGGCCGAGGCCGAAGTCCGCCGCCTTCAGCGAGTGGTCGCGGACCTCGGAGGAGCGGACGGCGCCGGACCTGATCTGCGCGGGACCGACGCTGTTGGACGGCAGCTTGACCGCGGCGTAGGCGCCGGCCGAGAGCGAGACGAACAGCGCGACGAGCGAGAGCGCCATCGACGGGGTGAGATGCCTGCGCATGGTGGTGGTGTTGCTCCTGGGTCGTTTGGTGAGGCACGTTGCTCGGTGGAGCGCCGTGAACGACCTCAGTCTCCGGGACCCCGCCCAGCGCGTCGGTGGGGGCTCCCGGTGGATCACCTGGCGGAGAACCGACGCCCCGCGTCGGCCGACCGCCGGCCTGGGGACTGTCCCCACCCCGCGACGTTCTGGGGACTGTCCCCCCTCGTTTGGGTGGGGACTGTCCCCGCGCCGCGACGTTTTGGGGACTGTCCCCCGTCGTTTGGGTGGGGACTGTCCCCGGGCTAGGGGCTGTCGCGCAGGTAGGCGAGCACCGCGAGGACGCGGCGGTGGCCGCCGTCGGCCGCCGACAGCCCGAGCTTCTCGAAGATCGCCGTCACGTGGCGCTCGACGGCCCGCTCGGTCACCGCCATCGCTCCCGCGATCGCGCGGTTGGTCTGGCCCTCGGCCATCGTCGCGAGCACGTCGCGCTCGCGTGGCGTCAGCGTGTCCAGCGGCCCGCGCCCGCGGCGCCGGCCGAGCATCTGCGAGACGACCTCGGGGTCCAGCACCGAGCCGCCCTCCGCGACGCGGCGCACGCCGTCGACGAAGCGGTCGATGTCGGCCACACGGTCCTTGAGCAGGTAGCCCACGCCCTCGGTGCCGGCGGCCAGCAGACGCTCGACGTAGCTCTCCTCGACGTACTGCGACAGGACCAGCACGGCGATCTCCGGCAGCTCGGCGCGCAGCGTCTCCGCCGCGCGCAGCCCCTCGTCGAGGTGGTCGGGCGGCATGCGGATGTCGATGATCGCGACGTCGGGGCGGTGGGCGCGCACCTTGCGCAGCAGGTCCTCCCCGTCGCCGGCCTGGCCGACGACCTCGACGCCGGCCTCCTGCAGGATCCGCACGGCGCCCTCGCGCAGGAGGACCGAGTCGTCGGCGATCACGACCCGCACGGGATCTCCCCGCGCAAGGTGGTCCCGCCGCTGGGCGGGCTGATGACGCTCAACGTCCCGCCGATCACGGCGAGCCGGTCGATCAGGCCGCGCATCCCGCCGCCGGCCGGGTCGGCGCCGCCGTAGCCGTCGTCGCGGACCTCCACGACGAGGCGGCCGCCGGCGTCGGGCTCGACCACCTCGACCTGGACCTGCACGTCGCCGGCGTGCCGGGCGGCGTTGGTCAGCCCCTCGGCGATGAAGAAGTAGACCGCAGCCTCCACCGCTGCGGGCAGCCGGCGCCGCGGCACCGCCACGACCGTCGCGGGAACCGGGCTGCGCCCGACCAACCCGTTGAGCGCCGGGGCCAGGCCCCCCTCGGTCAGCACCGCCGGATGGATGCCGCGCGCCAGCTCGCGCAGCTCCGAGAGCGCGGTGGCCAGGGCCGTGTCGGCCTCGACGATCAGCTCCCGCGCCGCGACCGCGTCGCCCGCGTCCAGGCGCCGCAGCGCCAGCCGCAGGTCGACGGCGAGGCTGACGAGCTGCTGCTGGGCTCCGTCGTGCAGGTCGCGCTCGATGCGGCGCCGCGCCGCGTCGGCGGCCTCGACGATCCGGGCGCGCGAGGCGCGCAGCTCCGCCGTCGCTCGCACGCGGTCGGAGATGTCGCGCAGGTGCCCGGTGAAGACCGGCTCGCCCGAGACGTCGATGCGCGTGATCGTCAGCTCGACCGGAAAGCGCGAGCCGTCGGCGCGCTCGGCCTCGATCTCGATGCGGCGGTCCAGGAGGCGCGGCTCGCCGTCGGCCAGGTAGCGGCGCAGGCCGGCGCGGTGGCGCTCGCGCAGCTCGACGGGGACAATCAGCTCGGCCACGTCGCGGCCGACCGCGTCGGCCGAGGCATACCCGAAGGTCTGCTCGGCCGCGGGGTTGAAGTCGAGCACGCAGCCGTCGTGGTCCATCGTCACGACGCAGTCCAGCGAGGCCTGCAGCGTCGCGCGGTGGCGCTGCTCGGCGGCGCGGCCGGCGCGCTCGGCACGGCGGCGCTCCACGAGCTGACCGAGCGACAGCCCGAGCAGGTCGATGGTCGCCAGCAGCTCGGCGTCGGGCTCGCGCGGCTGCTCGCCGAACAGCTCGACGACGCCGACGGTCCCGCGCTCGCTGCGGATCGGGAAGCCCACCGCGGCCCGCAGCCCGGCGGAGGCGGCGGCCTCGCGGCGCACCAGTCCGTCCGCGACCGTCGCTTCGGCGATCCACGCCGCCTCCCCGCTCCCGAAGACCCGCCCGGGGAGCCCCGCTCCACCGCTCAGCACCGTTGCGCGGGTTACGCCGGCGAAGGCGTCCAGCGCCGCGCCGGGTGCGTTCCAGCACGTGACGCAGACCAGCCTGTCCCCCGCCCCGGGGTCCGGCTCCCAGGCCGCCGCCAGCCGCCATGCCAGGCGCTCGGTCAGCGCCTGCAGGAGCGGGTCGTAGGCGGCCCCGGCGGCACCAGCGACCGCACGCGCCGCGTGGTCGTCGCGTTCGCGCACGGACATTCGAGGCGTGACGCTACTGCCTCAGCAGGGCGTCGAGGGCGACGCCGGACACGTCGGCCTTGGCCAGGAACCCGCGCGCGCCGTGGGCCGCCGACAGCTCGGCGTAGTCGCCGGCGTCGTGGGTGCTCACCAGCACCACGGCGATCGACGGGCTGCGCTGTGCGAGCTCGCGCGAGACCATCAGCCCGCTGATGTCGGGGAGCCCGACGTCGAGCAGCACGAGGTCGGGGGCGGTGCGCTGCGCCTCGGCCAGGCCGCTGCGGCCGTCGGCCGCCTCGCCGACGACGTCCCACCCGTCGGACTCGAGCGCGCGCCGGGCGGTCGCGCGGAAGCGCGCGTGATCGTCGACGATGAGGACCCGGCCGGGCATGGGTCGCATCGTCGCGCATGCGCGGCGGCCGGGTGCGTCGGTTTTCCGCCATGCTGGCGGTGATGACCGAACCGGACGCGCCACCGCAGGCCCCCACCGCTCAAGGCTGGTGCGTCTGCGGCCAGAAGGTCACGATCGCCGACGCCCGCGAGATCACGCTGCCCAACGGCCGCCCGGGCTGGGAGGGCTACTGCCCGGCGTGCGGATCGCCGATCTTCGCGATCCGGCGCGCACCGAAGACCGCGTGAGGCCGAGTACCCTGGGCGCATGACGTCCCTTCGCGAAGGCGAACTCGTAACGGTCGCCGGCGAACGCTCGTCGCGCGACGGCATCGTCTTCCACGTGCCGAGCAACAGCAAGGTGATCGTCGCGGTGCCCGATCGCGACCGCGGCCCGGTCCTGCGCACCGTCCATCCCCGCACGCTCACCGAGCGGACCGAGGACGGCGCCGACGACCAGGCGCTGCGGGCGCTGATCCGGCGCACGCCGCCCATGGGCGGCGGCGGACCCCGCTCCTCCGGCGTCGCCGGCCGTCCGTCGGCCGGTCACGCACGCTCCGCGGCGCCCCGCACCAGCGGCAAGTAGCCGCCCGCGGCGTCAGGCCGAGAACGACTGCAGGCCCACGGCGCCCAGCAGTGCGAGCTTGCCCGCCTCGGGTGAGCCGGACGGCGCCGTGTACGCCAAGGCGCTGCCCGAGATGCGCGTCAACGCGGTGGACCCGGGCTACACGGCCACGGACCTCAACGGGCACAACGGCACGCAGTCGGTGGCCGAGGGCACCGAGGCGTTGGTGGCGATGGCGCAGCTGACCGGCTCGGGCCCGACCGGCACGTTCGTCGATCGCCACGGCGCCGTGGCCTGGTGAGCGCGGCGCACCGGTGCGGCGCCCGCGTGGCGTCGGTCGCGGGTCCTACCGTGGAACCCATGGAGCCCAGCCACCGCCAGGAGGTCGAGGCGATCCTCGCGGGAGCGCACGCCGAGCACCGGTCGCTGCTGGAGCACGTCTCGCCCGCGCTGCGCGCGTCGCTGCCCGTCGACGCGACCGGCATCGCGCAGGCCATCGAGCACCTCGCGGAGATCGCGGGCGTCGCCGACGACCTCGCCGCCGAGCAGGCCGCGGCCCACCAGGCCAACCCGGCGGTGCTGCACGGCCGGGTCTTCGGCCGCGCGCCGCTGTCGGCCGACACCGTGCTGGCGGCGTTCACCGACGGCGCAAGGGTGCGGGCCGTCGCGCTGCAGCATCTCGCCGAGGCCGTCGGCGGCGCCGGCCTCACCGGCGAGGTGCGCG
>JAOPZP010000357.1 GCA_025964055.1 Conexibacter sp. | reverse complement strand
CAGGGCACGACGCAGAACGACATCATCAAGGAGTTCCTGGCGCGCGGGACCTACGCGTTCCCGCCCGGCCCCTCGATGCGGCTCATCGCCGACATGGTGGCCTACACGGTGACCGAGGTCCCCAAGTGGAACCCCATCAACATCTGCTCCTACCACCTGCAGGAGGCCGGCGCGACGCCGGTGCAGGAGATCGCCTACGCGATGGCCAACGCCATCGCCGTGCTCGACGCGGTGCGCGAGCGCGTGGGCGGCCAAGATCCCCAGCTGATGGGCAAGGTCTTCGGGCGCATCTCGTTCTTCGTCAACGCGGGCGTGCGGTTCATCGAGGAGCACGCCAAGCTGCGCGCGATGTCGGTGCTGTGGGAGCAGCTCGGCCGCGAGCGCTACGGCGTGACCGACGAGAAGCAGCTGCTCTTCCGCTACGGCGTCCAGGTCAACTCATTGGGGTTGACCGAGGCGCAGCCCGAGAACAACGTGCAGCGCATCGTGCTCGAGGCGCTGGCGGTGACGATGGGCCGCAACGCGCGCGCCCGCGCCGTCCAGCTGCCCGCCTGGAACGAGGCGCTCGGCCTCCCGCGGCCGTGGGACCAGCAGTGGTCGCTGCGCATCCAGCAGGTGATGGCCTTCGAGACCGACCTGTTGGAGTACCCCGACATCTTCGAGGGGTCGGTCGTCATGGACGGCCTTGTCGGCGAGCTGCTGGAGGGCGCCCGCGCGGAGATGGCGATCGTCGAGGAGCACGGCGGCGCGGTGAAGGCCGTCGACTACATGAAGGGCTCGCTCGTCGACAGCCACCGCGAGCGCATCCGGCGCATCGAGCACGGCGAGCAGATCGTCGTGGGCGTCAACCGGTACACGGAGTCCAACCCCTCGCCGCTGATCGACGAGGAGGGCGGGATCATGACCGTCGACCCGGAGACCGAGCGCCACCAGCGCGAGGCCGTCGTGGCGTGGCGTGAGGGCCGGGACGCCGCCGCCGCCGAGTCCGCGCTGGCCGAGCTGCGGCGGGTCGCGCAGACCGACGAGAACATCATGCCGGCGACGATCGCCGCCGCCAAGGCCGGCGTGACCACCGGCGAGTGGGCGGCCGCGCTGCGGGAGACCTTCGGCGAGTTCCGCGCGCCGACCGGCGTCGGCGAGGCCGCGGCCGGTGATCGCGACGAGTCCGACCTGACCGAGATCCGCGAGGAGGTCGAGCGCGTCGGCGAGGCCATCGGCCGCCGGCCCAAGATCCTCGTGGGCAAGCCGGGGCTGGACGGCCACTCCAACGGCGCCGAGCAGATCGCCGTGCGCGCCCGCGACATCGGCTTCGACGTGGTCTACGAGGGCATCCGGCTGACGCCGTCGCAGATCGCCGCGTCGGCCGAGCAGGAGGGCGTCCACGTGATCGGCCTGTCGATCCTGTCGGGCTCGCACCTGGAGCTGATCCCGAGCGTGATCGCGGCGCTGCGCGAGCGGGGCGTCGAGGCGCCGGTGATCGTCGGCGGGATCATCCCGACGGCTGACGTGCAGCCGCTCAAGGACGCGGGCGTCGCCGCGGTCTACACGCCCAAGGACTTCGACCTCGGCGCGATCATGCGCGACATCGTGGCGCTCGTCGCCGAGCAGCACGCGACGACCGCCGCGGAGGCCTGACCCTGAGAGCGGAAGCCTCGCCCAGGGGGCTCGGTTCCGGGCGGGAGGCTCGCCCAGGGGCTCGCTCCCGCGGCGACGGACCATCATGAGCGAGGGTGCCGCGCTCGGAGCGCGCCTGCGCGACGGGGACCTGAGCGCCGCCCCGGCGGTGCTGAACCTCGTGGAGAGCCGTGCGCCGCGCCACCGCGAGGACGTCGCCGCGCTGCTGCGCGCGGTCTCCCCCGCGGCGCTGGGCGGCGAGGCGCACGGCCACGTGGTCGGCGTGACGGGACCGCCCGGCGCGGGCAAGTCATCGTTGTTGAGCGAGCTGTGCCGGGCGTGGCGCGGGGGCGGGCGGTCGGTGGCCGTCCTGGCGGTCGACCCGTCGTCCAAGCGCTCGGGGGGCGCGCTGCTGGGCGATCGCGCGCGGATCGCCTTCGACCCCGAGGACCGCGGGCTGTTCATCCGCTCCACGGCGGCCGGGGATCGGCTGGGCGGGCTGGCGCCCGCGACGCGCGCGGCGGCCCAGGCGCTGGCCGCGGCGTTCGACGTCGTGGTGATCGAGACCGTGGGCGTCGGGCAGTCGGAGACCGAGGTCGGCGAGGTGGCCGATACGGTGGCCGTCATCGTGCAGCCCGGCTCCGGCGACGTCCTGCAGTTCCTGAAGTCGGGGATCATGGAGATCCCCGACGTGCTCGTCATCACCAAGGCGGACCTCGGCGACCTCGCGCAGCGCGCGCGGCGCGACCTGTCTGCGGCCCTGCGCTCGGCGGGCTCGCGCGACACGAAGGTGGTGGCGGTGTCCTCGATCTCCCCGGCAACCGGGATCGACGAGCTGGTCGAGGCGCTGGACGCGCATCGGGCGACGCTCGACGTCGGCGGCCGCCGCATGGCGGCCCGCCGCGCCGGCGCGCTGGCGGACTTCCTGGTCGAGCACGGCGAGCGGGGGCTGCGCGAGATCGGCGGCCGCCGCGCCGCGGTCGCCGCGCTGGCCGAGGAGGACCCGGGCGCCGACGCACCCACCCTGCTCGCAGCGCTGGAGCGCCGCCGGTGATCCGCAACCTCGCGCTGCTGATCGGGGTCTTCGCGCTGGTCACCGCGGTCGCCGAGCTGTTGGGCGCGACGAACTTCGGGACCGCGGCGACGTTCGGTGAGATCGCGTTTGCCGGCGTGCTGATGTGGGTGTTGTTGAAGCGGCCGTGAGGGGGCGCGATTCCTGCTGCCGCCTCGGCGAGCCTTCAGCGACCCGGGCCCCCGCCACGGGCGTCGTCGCGCCATTGAGTGGCGTTGCGCGGCCGTAGCGGCTCCGGACCCGCGCTCATGATCGGCGCCGCGGTCCTCTGGGGCACCGTCGGCGTCGTCGTGCTGCACCTCCACGACCACGCCGCCCTCTCGGCCGGCGCGATCGCGTGGCTGCGCTCGCTCGTCGCCGCCGCGGTGCTCGTGCCGGC
>JAOPZP010000354.1 GCA_025964055.1 Conexibacter sp. | reverse complement strand
GACTGGCCCTCGGGCACGTACAGCTGGGCGGAGGAGAACTTCTTGCCGCCCTCGTTGTAGTCGAAGGTCCACGTGAACTGCTGGCCGTGCACGGCGATGTTGCGCTCGGTGCCGGAGGCCGGGGCCTTCTCGATGTCGTGCAGCACGAGGTAGGCGTACGAGCACAGCGACACGAGCATGATCGCCGGGATCGCCGTCCAGACGACCTCGAGCTTCGTGTTGCCGTGGATCGGCGGGCCGTCCAGGTGCTCCTCGCCCGGACGCATCCGGAAGTTCCTCGCGGCGAACAACACCACCGATGTCACGAGGACGAACACCGGGACCGAGCAGATGATCAGCACGTCCCACAACGTGTCGATCCTGCCGGCCTGTCGCGTTCCCTGAACCGGGAACCAGTCGATTGCGAGCCCGAGGGCGATGCCGAGGGCTGACGCGATGAGGCCGACGATCACCATCTGCTGGATGGCGCGCCGGCCCCCTCGTCCTCCCAGGGGATCCGCCTCCGCTCGAGTGCTCTCCTCACTCATAGCCCGGCGATCCTATGTGTAGGGCGGGACGGGACGCAACGACCCTCCGCACTCGGCGGACGTTCTGGCGCTCTGAGAGGGGCTAGGCGACCGCGGGACCGGCCGCGATCGAGGCGGTCGGAGGGCGGCCCAGGCGCCCGGTGGCGCGGAAGTCGGAGGGGGCGACGCCGTGGTGGCGACGGAACGCCTTGGCGAACTGCGCGGGCTGGCGATAGCCCACGCGATGGGCGACGTCGCGGACCGTGAGGCCCCGGATCGCCAGCAGCTCGGCCGCGCGCTCCATGCGCACGGCGGTCAGGTGCTCGCGGAAGGTCGTGCTCCCGACCTCGCTGTAGGCGCGTTGCAGCTGGCGGCGCGAGGACGCGACGCGGCGGGCGATGTCGTCGAGCGAGAGGTCGGACGCGAACTCGGACTCGACGATGGCGACGGCGTCCTCGAAGAGGCTCGTGCGCAGGCGGATGGTGGCGGGTCGGTGCATGGGTCTGCTGGGTGATACGGCGTTCGGTGCCGGTTGGATCATCGCCGACGTTGGCGCCGAGGGGCGACGATGATAAATTGGGATTGAGGCAAACGTTGCAAGGTTGAACGACGGAAGGACACGGCCCGGCATGCAGGTTCGCGACGGAATGAGCAGCATGGTGCTGACGGTGGGCCCCGGCCACACCCTGCGCGAGGCGGCGAAGGCGATGTCGTCCCGGCACGTCGGCGCGGCCGTCGTCATCGACCCCGACGCCGCCGGGCCCGGCATCCTGACCGAGCGCGACGTCCTCGACAGCGTCGGCCGCGGGCAGGACGTCGACACCGAGATCGTCGCCGACCACCTCACCAGCGACGTGGTCTACGCGGCCCCCGACTGGTCCCTGGAGGAGGCGGCGGTCGCGATGGTGACCGGGAGCTTCCGGCACCTGATCGTCTACGAGCAGGGCGAGATCGTCGGCATCCTCTCGGTGCGCGACGTCGTGCGGTGCTGGACCGACGACGGCGCGATCTGCGACGTGCCCGAAAGCGTGAAGGTCAGCGCGTAGGGGGAGGCGGGCCTGGCCCGCCATCGACCATCGGGCGGCAACTGCCGCCCAACCCACCTAGTCGTGGTGCTCGCCCTCGGCGTGCACCGGCAGCTCCGCGATGTCGCGGCGCGTGTCGGCGATCCAGCGGTAGACGACCAACAGGCTCAGCGCGCCACCGGCGACGACGAGGACGATCGACGTCGTCACGCCGACGAGCGCGAGCGTGATCCCGATGGTCAGCAGCAGCGGCTGGATCGAGCCGCCGGGGAGGTGGATCTCCTCGCCGACGGGCGGGAGCTGCGGATCGCTCGGGCCGCTCATGAGACGTACACCGCGGCGGCGACGAAGGTCAGGCCGAACATGACGAAGCAGACGGCCGCTGCGATGAGGCCGGTGCGCATGTTCTTGCGGGCGAGGTTGCGATCCATGACGGCGTGGATTCTCCCAGACGGGGTTACAGCTTGACGTCCGCCACCATCGCGACGAACAGCAACGCGAGGTAGAGGAGCGAGAACAGGTACAGGCGCAGCGCGGCCTTGCGGGTGGCCTGGCGCTGCAGCGACACGGCGAGGCCGACGAACACGACGCCGAGGGCGAGCGACGCGAGCAGGTAGATGGCGTCGAGGCCACCGCCGCCGCAGAACGGCAGCTGCGTGACGGCGTACAGCAGGACGCTGTAGAGCACGATCTGGCGGCGCGTCTCGTCCTCGCCGCGCACGACCGGCAGCATCGGGACGCCGACCTTGGCGTACTCCTCCTTCATGAGCAGCGACAGCGCCCAGAAGTGCGGCGGCGTCCAGAAGAAGACGATGGCGAAGAGGTAGATCGGCAGCCCGGCGAGTCCACCCGTGACGGCGGCCCAGCCGACCAGCGGCGGCACGGCACCCGCGGCGCCGCCCCAGATGATGTTCTGCCAGGTGCGGCGCTTGAGCCATACCGTGTACATCAACGTGTAGCCGAGGAAGCCCGAGAACGACAGCGACGCCGCGAGGACGTTGGTCGTCAGCGTGAGCCAGGCGAACGACAGGACCGCCAGCCCGATGCCGAACCACAGCGCCGTCGACGGCGCCAGGCGGCCGGCCGGGATGGGCCGGGTGGCGGTGCGCGCCATCTGCGCGTCGATGTCGCGGTCGTACCAGTGGTTGACCGCGCCGGCGCCGCCGGCCGACAGGTAGCCGCCGACGCACGTCGCCAGGATCAGCCACACCGACGGCGTGCCGGCCACGAGCATGGTCGTGACGGTCGTCAGCAGCAGCAGCGACTGGACCTTGGGCTTGGTCAGCGCCACCAGGTCGGCGGCGACCTGCCGGACGCCGGACGCCGGCAGGGCGGCAACGGGGGGTGCGGGGGACGCCTCCATGGCGATCGGCGAGCCTGCCCCTCGGCCCTAGTGCTCGCCGCCGCCGTGCGCCGAGAGGCGCCCGGCCTCGACGGACGTGGGGGCGGGCGAGGCCTCGGTGCCGCCGGTCTGGGCGAGCACCTGGCGGCGGATGTCCTTCATCGGCTCGACCGAGCGGATGCGGGGGACCGAGTCGAAGTTGTTGATCGGCGGCGGCGACGTCGTGAACCACTCGAGCGTGTTCGCCTTCCACGGGTCGGGCCCGGCGATCGGGCCCTTCTTCAGCGAGATCAGGACGTTGATCGCGCTGACCAGGATCCCGAGGCCGAGGATGAACGCGCCGATCGTGGAGATCATGTTCAGGACGGCGAGGTCCTTGATGTCGGAGTACTCGTAGATCCGTCGCGGCATGCCCTCCATGCCCGCGGAGTGCTGCACCAGGAAGGTGGTGTGGAAGCCGATGAGCATGAGCCAGAAGCTCGTCTTGCCCAGGCCCTCGCCCAGCATCCGGCCCGACATCTTGGGGAACCAGTAGTAGAGGCCGGAGAAGATCGCGAAGACCGCGCCGCCCATGAGGACGTAGTGGAAGTGCGCGACGATGAAGTAGGTGTCGTGCAGCTGCCAGTCGACCGGGAAGACGGCCACGAAGATGCCGGTGATGCCGCCGATCAGGAACGTCCCGATGAAGCCGACGGCGAACAGCAGCGACGTCGTGTACTCGATCGTGCCGCGCCACAGCGTGGCGATCCAGTTGAAGATCTTGACGCCCGTCGGCACCGCGATCAGGAAGGAGCTCATCATGAAGAAGATGAGCACCAGCGACGGGCTCGGCGTCGTGAACATGTGGTGCGCCCACACGAGCAGCCCGAGGAACGCGATGACGACCGTCGCGGCGGCGATCGCCTTGTAGCCGAAGATCGGCTTGCGGGCGAAGACCGGCAGGACCTCGGAGATGATGCCGAAGCCCGGCAGCACCATGATGTACACCTCGGGGTGCCCGAAGAACCAGAAGAGGTGCTGCCACAGCAGCGGCGAGCCGCCGTTGGTGGCGTCGAAGAAGTGGGTGCCGAAGTGGCGGTCGGTCAGCAGCAGCGTGACCGCGCCCGCGATGACCGGCAGCGCGAGGATCAGCAGCACCGCGTAGGTCAGGATCGTCCACACGAACAGCGGCAGGCGGCCCCAGCCCATGCCGGGCGCCCGCATGTTGGCGATCGTCACGTAGAAGTTGATCGCGCCCACCAGCGAGCTCAGGCCCGTGAGGTGGATGAGGAAGATCCAGGCGTCGACGCCGCCGGACGGCAGGTACGCGGTTTCGTTGAGCGGCGCGTAGCACGTCCAGCCGCACTCGGGCGGGCTGAAGAACAGCGACACGTAGAACACGATGCCGCCGGCGGCGAGCAGCCAGAACGACAGGGCGTTGAGCTTGGGGAACGCCATGTCGCGCGCGCCGATCATCAGCGGCACGAAGTAGTTGCCGAACCCGGCCATGACCGGCACGACGAACAGGAAGATCATCGTCGTCCCGTGCATCGTGAAGAGGGCGTTGTAGGTCTGCGGCGTCAGCAGGTCGTTGTTGGGGACCGCGAGCTGCAGGCGGATGAGCAGCGCCTCGATGCCGCCCAGGATGAAGAACCCGAACGTCAGGACCAGGTACATGATCCCGATGCGCTTGTGGTCGGTCGTGGTGACCCACGACGTCCAGCCGGTGGGGGCGGGGTCGATGCGGTGCGCGACGACCTGCGGGAGCGGCGCGACGCTGGGGGTGGTGGGAGCTTCGACGGTGGCGGCCATGCGAGTCAGTCAGGTCCTCGGGACTACGGGTTCTGGGTGGAGGAGGCGTCCGTGGGACGCGCAGGGTTCTGGCCGGGAGCGGCCGGGCCTGCGGGGTTGCTGTTGGCGGTCGAGCCCTCGAGCTGCTTGCGCTGCTGCGCGGCCGCCTGCTCGGCGGCCTTGATGTCGGCCTTGCGCCGCTCGAGCCACGCCTGGTACTCGGTGACCGACACGGCCCGCACGCGGGCGGTCATGTTGGCGTGGTTGCGGCCGCAGAGCTCGGCGCACTGGCCGAAGAAGACGGTGCCGCCCGGCTTGGTGGCGAACTTGCCGGGGACCTTGAACCAGGTGTGGTTCGTGTAGCCCGGGATGGCGTCGAACTTGCCGCCGAGCTTGGGGATCCACCAGGAGTGTGCGACGTCCTGGGCCTCGATGTCGAGGGTCACGGTCGTGTTGACCGGGACGACCATCTCCTCGTAGGAGAACGGCGCGCCGAGGTTCTTGCCGCCCTTGCAGTCGGCGGCGTAGGTGTAGCGCCAGATGTACTGCTGGCCGTTGACGCAGATGTTCAGCGCCTTGCCGTTGGGCGGGAGGCGGCGGCTCGTGTCGGCCAGCTGCAGGCCGTCGGGCGAGCTGTCGGGCGGGTTGCGGATGCTGTCGAGCTTGACGAAGGTCAACGTCGCCAGGACGACGAGGACGACCGCGGCGCCGACGGTCCAGCCGATCTCCAGCCGCGTGTTGCCGCGGATCTGGGCGGCCACCGCGCCCTTGCGCGCCTTGAACTTGACGACCGAGTAGATCAGGACGCCCTCGACGCCGATGAACACGATCAGCGCGATGGCGAACGTCGCCTTGTAGAGCCAGTCGATGTCGTCCGCGTTCTTGGAGCCGCCCGACTCGGGCGAGAACAGGTCGGCCGAGGCGATCGGGGCGAGCAGCAGGGCGCCGGCCACGACGACCAGCAGCGTGAGGAGCAGGCGACGTGACATGCGAGAGGCCATCACGGTGTCCCGAGCGGAAGGTGTCTGGAGTGCGCGGCGCGAAGTCATGAGGTTGCGAAGGCGGGAGGTGTCCAAGGCGGCGGGGATTCTATTCATGAACCGGGCAGAGACGGCCGCCGGCCGGCCGGGGCGGGCGCGGGCGGACTCGGTTCGGCACCGTACGGGTGTTCGATGTCGCATGCCGGACGGTCATCGGCCCTGGAACTGGGCCGGGCGCTTCTGCAGGAAGGCGGTGACGCCCTCGACGAAGTCCTCGCTGTGGGTCATGTCCCGCTGGACGCCGGCCTCGAGCGCCAGCTGGTCGTCCATGCCGGTGAACAGCCACGCGTTCAACTGCCGCTTGATGCCCGCGTGCGCCGCGGTGGCGCCGGCCGCCAGGCGGTCCATGAGCGCGTCGACCTCGGTCTGGAACTCGTCGTCGGCGACGGCGCGGTTGATCAGGCCCCACTCGGCGGCCTGCCGGGCGCCGATGCGCTCGCCGAGCATGGCCATCTCGGCGGCGCGGGTGAACCCGACGCGCTCGGGGACGAAGAGGGACGAGCCGCCGTCGGGCGCGAGGCCGATGTTCACGAAGGCCAGCAGGAAGTAGGCCGACTCCTTGGCGACGACGAGGTCGGCGGCCAGGGCGAGCGAGAGGCCGATGCCGACGGCCGGCCCGTTGACGGCCGCCACGACGGGCTTGGGCATGGCGCGCACGCCCGTGATGATCGGGTGGTAGCGCTCCATGAGCGCCCGCTGGACGTCGGGGCGGCCCTCGGGCGTGAGCTCCTCGTCGCCGAGGTCCTTGAGGTCGGCGCCGGAGGAGAAGCCGCGCCCCGAGCCCGTGATGCAGACGGCGCGCACGGCGTCGTCGGCGGCGACCTCCTCGACGGCGGCGCGCAGGTCCAGGCCCAGCTGCTTGTTCCAGGCGTTCATCGAGTCGGGGCGTGACAGCTCGATGGTCGCGGCGCCGCCGCGCCGGTGGACGTTGACGGTCGCGCGCTCGGTCATGGGGCGTGATCCTACGGGCGGGACCGCGCGGCCCTGCCGTCGCCCGGCCGCGTTACCGTGAAGGTATGGCCGACAGACCAGTCATCGGGCTCTGCGCCGCGGTCGAGCGGGCGCGGTGGGGCGCCTGGGACACCCCGGCGCACCTGCTGCCGCGCGAGTACGCCGACGCGGTGCAGCGCGCGGGCGGGATCGCCCTGCTGCTGCCGCCCGATCCGCGCGCGATCGAGCAGCCCGACGAGCTGCTGGACCTGCTCGACGGGCTGATCCTCGCCGGCGGCTCCGACGTCGACCCCGCCGCCTACGGCGCCGAGCCGCACCCGGAGACGCTCGGCGTCAACCCCGAGCGCGACGCGTTCGAGCTGGCGCTCGCCACGCGCGCCGTGCACCGCGACCTGCCGTTCCTCGGGATCTGCCGCGGGATGCAGGTGCTCAACGTCGCCCGCGGCGGCACGCTGCTGCAGCACCTGCCCGAGAGCCACGGCCATGAAGACCACCGCCGGACGTCCGGCAGCTTCGACGGCAACGACCATCTCGTCCGCCTGGACGCGACGTCGCTCGCCGCGCGCGCCGCGGGCGAGGAGTCGCACCGGACGCTCAGCCACCACCACCAGGGCGTCGACGCCGTCGGCGAGGGGCTCGTCGTGACCGGGCACTCGGTGCTCGACGACCTCCCCGAGGCGATCGAGCTGCCCGACCGCCGCTTCGTGCTGGGCGTGCAGTGGCACCCCGAGGTCGACGAGACCAGCCGGCTGATCGCCGCGCTGGTCGACGAGGCGCGGGAGCGGGCTGCCGACGAGGGGCAGCCGGCCGGCGCCGCGTAGCCGCGTCGGCGCTCAGCCCGGCAGGTCGATGCGCGCGAGCTCGGCGACGGGAAACGGCGGCGGCTCGGTGCTGGCGCGGTAGTCGCGCAGCGCGACGGCGCCGAGCTCCGCGAAGGCATCCTCGACGAGGTCGAGGTAGGCGCGCTGCACCAGGACGGCGCCGGCACCGAGGCGGCCGTCGGCGACGCGCCGGCGACCCTCGTCGCGCCCCACGTAGGTCCAGACCGGGCCGTCGGCGGGCGCCGGCGGCGGCTCGATGGCCGTGGTGACCGCGACGCGCCGGTACTGCCGCTCGCGCGCGTCGAGCGCCGCGAGGCCCTCCTCGTCGACCGCCAGCAGGCCGCCGTTGACCACGAACAGCGGATCCGGCTCGAGATCCAGGAAGGCGATCGCCGCCGCCGGCCGGGTGCCGTCGGGCTCCTCGTAGACCTTGTATCCCGGCAGGGCGACGCGGTTGTCCATCGCCACGCCCCAGACGCGCCGGTGGCCGCGCAGCACCGCCGGGCGGGCCGTGACAGTTACCAAGGAGCCGTAGCCGAAGACGTGCCCGATGGTCCTCACAGCAGGTTCGAGCGGCGCGCTCCGGTGATGAGCTCGGCGCCGATCACCGTCGGGAGGTGCCGGTCGCTCGAAGCCCAGTCGTGGTTGAGCGCGAACTGCGAGTAGCCCGCCGGGACGTTCAGCCGGATGGTCGTGACGCGGCGCGGAGCGACCGTCCATGCGCGACTGCCGAGCGTGACCGTGCGGGCCGCGCTCCCGCCCTGGTACCGCACGACGAGCCGGGACGGCGCCGTGGTCCAGAGGTTGCCCGAGAACACCGGTCGGCACCGGCTCGGAGCGGTCGCCGGCACGATGTCCGGCGATGTCGACGAGAAGGTCGGGCTCGGTCGCGGACAGGGCAGGACCATGAGGGAACGGACCTGCGGAACGCGGTCGCGTGGGAGCTCGACGAGCCGGCCCACCTTGGGATCTCGCACCTCGGACACCTCGTTGCTGAAGGTCACCACGGCCGATGGGTCGTTCACCAGGAACCAGTGCGCCGGCCGGCCGCATCGGGGTGACAGCTGCATGGCGCCGGACGCGACGATCTGGAACGTGCAGTTGACGCCTTCCACGCGGCGACCCGGCAGGCCGGCCGAAGGGACGTAGGCCTGGCGGATCTTGCGATTGAAGTAGTCGAGGTCGTCGAACTGCGGCGCGTTCGACGTGAACCCGAGCAACGCCACCGAGTCGGGAGCGTGATGGTCGACCCACTCGAGGTCCGCCGGAAGGGTCGCCCGGAAGGCCTGGCCGGTGCGAAGCATCTGGTGCCAGGAGGCCTGGCTCTGCACCACGAGGACGGCGGCCACCAGGCCGGCGACCGTGATGGCGGCCCGCCGCGGAGCCACTCGGCGGCGGCGCAGGAGCTCGACGGCCGCGACGAGCGCCAGCGCCACGAGCGTCAGGGCGAGGCCGACGCCGAGCCCGCTGGCCTGGTGGAGCCGGAAGGCTGTGGCCCACGAAGCGCGCTCCTCGCCGATCATCTGGATCCCGGGGCGCAGCAGCAGCAGCAGGCACGCCACGCCCGCCAGGGTCACGCCGACCCGGCTGAGGAGCTCTGGATGGGCTGCGACGACGACGGCCAGGATGAGGGCGAGCGGCACGGCGTAGCTGACGTAGCGCCCGATGGCCGACAGCGCGGGCGTGTACCCGGCGAGGAAGAAGCCGCTCTGCAGGACGGTGACCACGACCGCCGGCCAGAAGACCGCCAGCAGCGGGCCCGTGCGATCGTCGCGCCAGGCGCGTCTCGAGGCCGAGGCGGCCACGGTCAGCAGCACGGGGAGGAACCCCGACACGGCCACGAGCTCCAGCAGCTGAAGGCCGGTCTTCGAAGCGATCCGCGACAGCGCGGGCCTGAGGTCGAAGTATCCGGAGTAGTCGCCGGTCACCGACGGAGCCGCAAGGGCCACGACGACGAGTCCGATCAGCGCCGCACAGGTCACGATGACGTACGGCCGGTGTGCTCGGAGCCGCTCGCGTCGCTGGGACGGATCGCGCAACGCGTCGATCACGAAGGCGGCGAGCAGCGCTGGAATCAGGACCGCCAGCTGGATCCGGGCCCACGTGGCGAGCACGGCGAGGAGCAGGGCGAGCCAGCCCAGACGACTGCCGGGCCGGCGCAGCGCCATCACGCCGACGCACAGAGCGGCGGTGGCCAGGGGGAAGGCCAGCGCCTCGGTCACCGTCTCGGCCGCGGTGAGCATCCACGTGCCGAGGACCGAGAGGCCGGCGGGCAAGAGGGCGAGCCGTGCATCGGAGAGCAGCTCCTTCGCCAGCAGCCACACCGGGATGACCTGTGCGCAGAGCGCGACCGTGCCCAGCACTTTGGAGGCGTGGTAGGCGTCGACGGTGGAATGCAACAGCACCCACGCCGGGGTGATGAAGTACACGTAGAGCGCCGCGGACTGGCGGATCGGCTCGCCACGCCAGTCGAAGCCCGTGCCGTCGGCCAGCCCGCGCGCGGCGTGCGCGTAGCGGAACTCGTCCGGGAACAGCACCGGCCGTGGGGAGACGAGCGCCAGGACGACGTAGGCGCCCGCCGCGACCAGGAACAGGCTCACGACCCAGAGCCAGGGCGAAGCGACGGCCGCCGACAGCCGGTGGCGGAGGGCTCCACGCACGTCGACCTGTGGCGCGGCTTGGGCGTCCGCACTCCGCGCAGAAGTCATCGGCTGCAACTCTAACCCGCCGGGTAGGCGACATCGACGTTCTCGCCGGCGCCGGTGATCCGTGCAGAAGCCAGCTCGGGCGTCGCATCGGGCGTCGTCCAGTCCAGGCTCAGGGCCAGGCGCGAGGGTCCGGCGGGCACGGCCAGGCGGACGGTCGACATCACGCGGGGCGGCAGGTCCCAGGTGCGGGTGCCGGAGGCGACAGCGTGCGGCGCAGCGCCGCCGCGGAACCGCAGGACGAGCTCGCCGGCCGCGTCGTTCCAGAACTGCGCGGCGAGCTGGGGCCGGCAGGTCACGGGCGCCGTGGTCGGCACCACGTACCGCGGACACGGGACGAAGAGGAGCGCGCGCACGCGCGGCGGGCCACTGCCGGGAGCGAGCTCCGCGACATGTCCGAGCCGGGAGTCGTCGGCTGTCCGCGCCGTATGGGCGAGCGTGATCTGCGCGGTCGGGTCGTTGACGAAGAACCGCGCGCCCGGGCGCATGCCGCACCCGTCGGCGAACGTGATGAGCCCGGTCTGCGGGGCGATCTGCCACGCGCACTGGCCGCCCATCATGACGCGTCCCGGCAGACCGCCGGCCGGGACGTAGGCGTGCGTGACGTGCCGGTTGAAGAAGTCCACCACGCCGAACTGCGGCGGGTTCTGCGTCGCGCCGAGGAACGCGACCGGGCCGCTGCTGTGGTGGTCGACCCACTGCAGGTCAGGGCCGAGCGCGGCGCGGAACGATCGCGTCAGGTCGAGATGCTGCTTCCACGCGACCTGGCCCTGGATCGCGAAGGCGCCGAGGAGGATCGCCGCGACCACGACCGCGGCCGCCGCGTCGCCCTGGCGCGCGCCGTGCCCGTACCGCCGGCGCGCGAGGGCGCCGCCGGC
>JAOPZP010000303.1 GCA_025964055.1 Conexibacter sp. | reverse complement strand
GTGCCCGACCGGCGCGTGCGCGGCCGGGGCGACCGTCGGCGGCGCGTCGACGACGATCTTGCGGATCGGCGGCGGCGGGCCGGCGGCGTCCGGGGTCGTGGTCGACACGTCCGTGGTCCTGTCGTCGGTGATCATCGGCCTGCCCCCAGGCGTGTGCCCTCGAGCCCCGTCTGCGCGCCGCGGCGCGCCAGGAGGTCGACGGCGAAGTTCAGCGCGACCACGACGAGCAGCAGCACGAAGGCGGCCGCGTAGGCCTTCTCCGCCGCGTTGCCCTCCCCGGCCGGCGAGTTGTTGTAGACGTAGCTGGTCAGCGTCGAGCCCGTGCCCTTCAGCACATTGGCGCCCGGCACCGACCCCTCGGACTCCAGGCGCAGCGTCGCGCCCAGCAGGACGACGACGATCGCCGTGTCGCCCGCGATGCGGCCCATTCCCAGCGCCGCACCGGTCGAGATGTTCGGCTTGACCGCCGGCAGCAGGACGCGACGGATCGTGGCGATCCGCGTCTTGCCGAGGCCGTAGGACGCCTCGCGCACGTGGCGCGGGATCGCCTGCAGCCCCTCGCGCGTGTTGCCGTAGACCATCGGCAGCGCGATCAGCGACATCATCGCGCCGGCCGTCAGGAACGACCGGCCGAAGACTGCACCGCCCTCGGCGGTGAACGACATCCAGCCGAAGAGCCCCTGCTGGAAGAGCGCCAGGCCGAAGATCGCCAGCACGATGTCGGGCGTTCCCGCGACGACCTCGATGCCGGACTCGACCGCGCGGGCCAGCCAGCTCGGCCGGCCGTACTCGACGACCCAGACCGCGGTGGCGACCGCGATCGGCGTGGCGATGCCGATGCCGATGATCGTCAGCAGCACCGTGCCGAGGATCGGGTCCAGGAAGCCCCCGGACTTGGACTGGTCGACCTCGCCGCTGGGGTGCGACCACAGCAGGGTCGGCTTCAGGTACTGGATCCCCCGGATCGCCATGTAGCCCACGATGAGCGCAGCGATCAGGCAGAGCCCGATGCCGGCGGCCCAGCACAGGGCGAAGGCGACGCGGTCGCCCCAGCGCCAGGTGGCGATCGACTCGTGGCGCTTGGGTGGGCGGGTCGCAACGGCCATCAGATGCGCGCTCCGTACTTCTTCATGGGCTGCTTGGCCAGGAACCCGGCCAGCGAGAGGAACAGGCTCGAGAAGAGCAACAACAAGGCGAAGGCGTACACGCTGGAGCGCACCGCGGGCGCCTGCAGCGACTCGGCGTCCTCGACGATCGTCGCGGCCAGCGGCCGCAGCGGCTCCAGGAGGAAGAGCGGGCCGTCGAACGGGTTCGGCGCGAAGCCGACCGATCCCGACACCATCGACAACATGATGGCCTCGCCCAGCGCACGGGCGGTGGCGAGAACGGCAGCGGCGATGATCGCGGGCCGGGCGGCGCGGACGCTGACCGTCCACATCGCGCGCCAGCGGTTGACGCCGAGGGCGACGGCGCCCTCCTTCCACGTGCGCGGGACCGCGTAGAGCGCGTCCACGATGATCGCGATCATGATCGGGACGATCATCACCGTGAGGATCACGGTGGCGACGAGGAGGCTCGCGCCGCTGAGCTGCACGACGAACTCGACGCTCTTCTTCTGGCCGGCCGTGACGATGTGGTTGCCGACGAACGGGACCAGCACGAGGATCCCGATGAGGCCGAAGATGACCGACGGCACCGCGGCCAGCAGCCGCACCACCGGGACGATGATCGCGCGCAGGCGGTCCGGCGCGAACTCGACGATGAAGATCGAGGCCAGGAGCGCGAAGACGAGGCCGAAGGCGACGGCCAGGCCGGTCGTCAGGACCGTGCCCCAGACCAGCGGCCAGGCGCGGAGGTGGAAGTCGCGGCCGCCGTTGACCATCGTGCCGATCTGGGAGTCGACGTTGCCGCCGGGCCCGAGCCACGACAGCCCGTTGTGGCGGAAGGTCGGCCACGCCTCCCTGGCGACGAACACGACCATCAGCACGATGATGAGCAGCACGGCGCACGCCAGCGCGCCGAGCATGAGCTCGGCGCGCCGGTCGGGCCACGGCTGTCGCAGCCGTTCGAGCATTACTTCAACGGCACCCAGTGCTTGCCGACGATGGCCTGGGCCTTCGCGTTGTTCTGCACCCAGGCGATGAAGCTCTGGACGACGCCCGTGGCGCGGCCGCGCGTGACCATCCAGAAGTTCCGGACCCCGCCGTATTCGCCGGACTTGGCGTTGCGCAGGTTGCACGCCACGCCGTTGTAGCCGGCCGGCGTGACGCCGCCGATGAAGTCGAGCGACACGTAGCCGATGGCGTTCTTGTCGGACTGCACGGCCTGCTGCACGAGGCCGTTGGAGGCCTTGGCGGCGATCGACGAGGTGACCGTCTTGGACCCCATGAAGATCTTCTGGAAGGCGTCCTGCGTGCCGGAGGCGGCGGTGCGGCCGACCAGGTCGATCGTGCCGGTGATGCCGGCGCCGGGCACCTGGCTCCAGTCGCGGACGTCGCCGGCGAAGATCGACTGGATCGTCTCCTGGGAGAGGTTGGCCAGCGGGTTGCCGGGGTTGGTGACCAGGCAGATCGCGTCACGGGCGATCTTGTTGAAGAAGATGCCGCTCGGGTCGCTGGACTTGGGATCGCGCGAGGAGTTGCCGATCGTCACGCGGCCGGCGGCCACGTCGGCGACGCCCACGTCCGAGCCACCCTGGGCCAGCTTGAACTTGACCTTGCCGGGGTGCGACTTCACGTAGGCCTTGGCGAGCAGCGTGGCGAGGGGCGCGACCGAGGTCGAGCCGCTCATCGTGATCACCGGGGTGGCCTGGGCCATGCTCGGGACGACGGCGGCGAGAACGCCGGCCGAGGCCGCGCACACGCCGAGACGGCGGAGGCGGGTCGTCATGTTCGGAGACTCCTTGGTTCGAGGGGTGATGCCGTTGCCGGTCCGTGGCGGATGGAGTCGGCAGCCGGTGCGGACGGCAGCCTGACCGGCGGCGCGGTGTCCCTTGTGAAGCGCTGGTGCCTTTCTCGTGAACGAGCTGTGAACTGGGTTCCGGGGCGTCGCGAGCGATCACGAGGCGTTCACATCGGACCCCTCGCGCAGCGGCGAGACTGCGCGCCCCCGATGCCGCTCTCCTGCCGCACCTGCCGGTCCCCGCTGGCCGACGACCAGCGCTACTGCCTGGAGTGCGGGGAGCGCCACGGCGCACCGCGCCTGGACTGGCGCGCGATGGTGACGGCGGGCGGCGCCGGCGTGCCGGGGCCGTTCGTCATCGGGATGGCCGACGCGCCGGCGGCTCCCGCTGCCCGCCCCGGGTTCGGCCTCGGCCTGCCGACGCCGCGCGTCGCCGCCGCGCTGGTGCTCGGGGTGCTCGCGTTCGGCGTGGTCGTCGGGGATGCGGCCGGCCCGGGGGCGAGCG
>JAOPZP010000281.1 GCA_025964055.1 Conexibacter sp. | reverse complement strand
CCCGGGCGAGCTTGGTGGCCAGCGTCGCGTCGACCTCGCCCTCGACGGTGCGCACGATGGCGCCGCCGCGCGCGACCCGGCGCTCGGCCTGGACCTCGCAGTGCTCGATGCCGCCCAGCTCGGCGACCAGGCCCTCGGACGCGGTGCGCACGAGGTCGAGGTCGTCGGGATGCACGCGGATCGAGACGCGGTCGCGCTCGACCAGGCGGCGCAGAGCGCCGCGGACGACGTCGACGACGACGCCCGGCTGGGCCTCGACGCTGGCGTGCAGCGCCTGCTCGGCGATCCGCAGGCCGAGCTCGACGGCGGCGGCCTCGACGGCGGCCGACAGCTGGTTGCGCTCCGCCTCGACGCCGGCGACGGCGGCCCGCAGCGCGGCGACGCCGGCGGCCATGTGCTGCTCGGCCTCGACGAGGCCGGCCTGGAAGCCGGCGTCGTGGCCCGCAGCGCGCGCCTGCTCGGCGAGCGCCGCGAGGTCGACCTCCGGCTGCGGCGGGTCCGGCGCGCCGAACGGCGCCAGGCCCGCGGGCGCCTCGAGGGTGGGGAGCTCGAAGCTGCGCATCAGATGATGTCGTCCTCGGAGGCTTCGCCGTCTTCGCCGCCGCGGCCGATGACGATCACGCCGGCGTCCTCGAGGCGCCGGATGGCGCCGACGATGCGGCTCTGGGCCTCCTCGACGACGGCGCGCCGCTGCGGCTTGCCGGTGTCCAGGTCCTCCTGGAGCATCTCCGAGCCGCGCGCGGACATGTTGCGGAAGATGGTGTCCTTGACCTCGTCGGTGACGCCGCGCAGCGCCAGCCCGAGGTCCTTCTGGTCGACCTCGCGCAGCAGCAGCTGGATGTCGCGGTCGTTGAGGACGACGATGTCGTCGAAGGTGAAGAGCTTCTGGCGGATCTCGTCGGCCAGCTCGCCGTCGGTCTCGGCGATGGCCTCCAGGACGGTGCGCTCGGTCGAGCGCCCGGCGCGGTTGAGCAGCTCGGCGAGCGAGTCGACGCCGCCGGCCTGCGAGAACTCCTGGGTCAGGACGTTGGAGAGCTTGAGCCGCAGCCCGCGCTCGACGTCCTCGACGACGCCCGGGTTGGTGTCCTCCATCGTCGCGATGCGCATCGCGACGTTGGCCTGGACCTCGGGCGGCAGCTCGGCGAGCACCTTGGCGCCCAGCGTCGCGTGCAGCGAGGCGACCACGAGCGCGATCGTCTGCGGCGACTCGTCGGCCAGGAACGTGGCGATCTGCTCGGGCGGCGTGCGCCGCAGGAAGTCGAACGGCCGCAGCTCGGCCTGGGCGGTGATCTGGCCGAGGATCTCCTCCGCGCGCGAGGCGCCGAGCAGGTGCTCGAGGACCTCGCGGGCGAACTCGGGGCCGCCCATCGCGAACTCGCTCTGGCCGTCGAAGCGCTCGGCGAGCTCCTGGACCACCGCATCGGCGGTCTCGGCCTTGACCCGCCACAGGGACGCCATCTCGGCCGACAGCGCCTCGATCTCGCGCTCGCTGAGGAACTTGAGGACCTCGGCGGCGCGGCTCGCCCCGATGGTGATCAGGAAGACCGCCGCCTTCTGGCGCCCGGTCAGGCTCGACGAGCCGCCGCGCGTCGTGACGACGCTCACTTGTTGTCCTCGGTGATCCAGGTCCGCAGGTGGGCCGCGACGCGCTCGGGCTCGTCGTGGATGACGGCGTCGAGGTGCTGGCGCCGGGGGTCGGCGTTGGCGATGACGACCTCGGTGGCCGGCTGGTCGGCGAACGCCGGCATCGGCATGATCTGCTTGGGCTGCTGGGTCTCCAGCCCCTTGAGCCAGGACGGCTCGTCGGCGAGCTCGGCCCGCTCGCGGCGGCGCAGGTGGCGCGTGACGAAGAACAGGAAGGCCAGGGCGCCGAGGCCGATGCCCACGCCCTTGAGGATGCCCGCGAACGCCGCGGGGATCGGGCCCGCCTTGGCGGCGGTGACCGGCTGCTTGGCGAAGGCCAGGCCGGTGGTGACGGCCAGCGTGTCGCCGCGCGCCTTGAGCTGCAGCCCGGCGGCCGAGGCGAGGCTCGACTTCAGGGCGGTCAGCTGCGGGGGCGTGAGGACGATCGACTTGTCCAGGATCACCGCGACGTCCATGCGGTTGACGGCGCCGGCGGCCTTGACCGTCTTGGTGATGGTCTTGTCGACGCCGAGGCTGCGGTCGGTCGTGGTGTTCTTGTAGTTGTTGTTGCCGCTGCCGGTGCCGCCGCCGTTGGCGTAGGACGGGAGGTTGCTCGCCGTGCCGGAGGTGCCGCCGGAGACGGCGCCGGTGCCCTTCAGCGACTCGACCGACTTCTTCTCGGTCAGCGGCACGCCGACCTTGCCGTAGGCGAGCTTCTGCTCGTCGACCTTGTCGACGTTGAGGTCGGAGTGGACCTGGACCTGGGCCTTGCCCGGGCCGAGGGTCTGGACCAGCATCGCGTTCAGCGAGGACTCCAGCTGCGCGTTGTAGCGGCTCTCGGCGGCGGCCTTGGCCGGCATGCCGCCGGTCGCGCCGCCGTCGCCGCCGTCGCCGGTCGGCCAGAGCATCGTGCCCGTGCCGTCGGTGATCGTGACCTGCTGGGCCTTGAGGCCCGGGACCGAGGAGGCGACGAGGTTGGCGATGCCGCGGACCGAGCTCGGGTCCAGGCTCGAGCTGTCCTGCGGCAGGAGCACCGCGGCGGTCGCGGCACGCGACTCGTTGGCGAAGAGGTTGTCCTGGGCGAGCGTCAGGTGGACCTGCGCGCCGCCGCCGCCCTGGATCTGGCCGATCGTGTTGGCGATCGTGCCCTCCAGGCCGCGCTGGTAGGCGATCTGCTGCTGCTGGCTGGAGGCGCCCAGCTTCTGCTTGTCGAGGATCTCGAAGCCCGGCTGGGTGGTCCCCGTGTTGAGGCCCTTGGTGGCCAGCGCGACGTTGGCCGCCGTCTCCTTGCCCTTCTGGACTGCGACGGCGGTGCCGCCGTTCTGCAGCGCGAAGGGGACGCCGGCCGCGGTCAGCGCGGACGTGATCTGCGCGGTCTTGGCCGGGTCGACGCCGGTCATCACCGTCGTGTAGGACGGCGCGCCGGCCATCTTGACGATGAGGAGGGCGGCGGCGAGGAAGCCGAGGGCGCAGGCGGCGAGGGTGACCTTGCCGCGGGTGCTCATGGAGTTCAGGAGAGCCATTGGAGGGAGGGGCTCCAGTCGGGGACTGAGTCGCTAGACCTGGGTGTGGAAGATGTCTTGGAGGGCTTCGACGCCCTTGGTGCGCATCTGCGAGGCGAGCTGCATGGACAGCTGCGCCCGCTCGACGGCGATGACCGCCTGCGCGGGATCGGTGGCGGTGCCGTCGGCCAGCGCGCGCGAGGCGTCGGCGGCCTGGTTCTGGCCCTGCTCGAGCGCGCTGATCTGGTTGCCGAGCATCGAGCCGAAGCTGGAGCCTTGGGTCGGCGCCGCCGTCGCGGTGCCGTCGACGGAGCCGATGCTCCACTCGGGCCCGCCGCTGATGCCCTTGATCGCCATGGAGGGATCGATCGGCATCAGCGCAGGATGTCCAGCGTCTTGGTGAACATCGTCTTGGCCGTCTGCATCGCCGTGACGTTGGCCTCGTAGGCGCGGGAGCTCGAGATGAGGTCGGTCATCTCGGTCACGGTGTTGACGTTGGGCATCGTCACGTAGCCGTTCTTGTCGGCGTCGGGATGGCCCGGGTCGTAGATGCGCTTCAAGGGGGTCTGGTCCTCGACGATGCCCGAGACCTGCACGCCGCTGACCTTGGCGGCCGAGCCGCGGCCCATCGCGACGGTGAGCGCCGAGCCGAACGAGCCGACGCCGCCGGCCTGCTGGAGGACGACCTCCTTGCGGCGGTACGGCTGGCCGTTGGCGCCCTTGGTGGTCTGGGCGTTGGCGAGGTTCTCGGAGGTGACGTCCATCCGCAGGCGCTCGGCCGAGAGGCCGGACCCGGTGACGTCGATCGCGTCGAAGAGGCCCATCAGCCGATGCCGATCGCGGAGCGCAGGATCGCCGTGCGGGCCTTGAGGACCTGGGCGACGGCCTCGTACTGCAGGCCGTTCTTGGCCTGGGCGCCGGCCTCGACGTCGATGTCGACCGAGCTGCCGTCGGCGCGGACGACCGAGCTGGCGTCGGTCTGCATCGTCGGGTTGACCGACTCGACGGCGGACTTGCCGTCGTCCCACGCCGAGGAGAGCGCGGAGGCGAAGTCGACGTCCTGGCGGCGGTAGCCCGGCGTGTTGACGTTCGCGATGTTGGAGGCGATGGCCTCCTGGCGCAGCGACGCGCCGGAGAGCGAGCGCTCGAGGCCGATCTGGGTGGTGTCGAAGAGATCCATGGACGTCCGGTGAAAGTGGGTCCTGCCGGCCCGTCCATGGGCTTGCCACCAGTCGCCGACCATGGCGACCCATTCACCGTTCTCGGCCGAACGGTCGGGCGCTTGAGGTCGGCGTCGGCCATGCGTCCAACGCGGGACGCGCGCGGCTAGCCCGCGGTGTCGAAGCTGGACGCCGCGGCGGGCGCCCCGGCGCCGGCGCCGGAGGCGTAGCCCTGCACGCCGGTGCGCGTGGCG
>JAOPZP010000239.1 GCA_025964055.1 Conexibacter sp. | reverse complement strand
CTCGCCGCCCTGGCGCTCGCGGCCCCGGTCTTCGCGTACTGGCTGCTGCACCGGATCGCCGCGCCCTCGGACGCCGCCTGGTGGCTGGTGGCCGGCGCCGCGCTGGCGCTCGCGGGCGCGCTGCTGGTCAACGTCGCCACCAGCGGGCGGCGCGTGACGGACGCGCCCACCCGCACGCTGCGCTGGGCCGGCGCCTGGGCGGCGACGCTCGCAGCCGGCTTCGCGGTGTCCAACAACCTGACCGACGGCGTCACCGGCGGGCACCTGCGCAGCGTCCTCGGCGCGGTGCTCCCCGGCTACGGGACGTCGCTGGAGTCGCGCAAGCTGCTCGGCGACACGCCGACCACCGGCCTGTCCTTCCCGACGTTCACCGGGCAGGAGTGCCAGATCTCCGGGCACTGCCTCAGCAGCGGCTACTTCCTGGCCGGCTACGGATTCCTGACGATCGTCGCTCTCGCCACCTGGGCCGCCCTCGGCCCGGTCGACGCCGACGGTGCCGCCAACCGCCGGCGCGCCGCGTGGCTGCTGATGGTCGGCGCGCTGGGCCTGTCGTTCGTGCTGGTCGACTTCACCGGCGCGCCGGGGACCACCGCCTGGATCTTCACCCGCTTCCTCGAGGTCCCGTACTACGGCCTGCTCGCGCTGGCCGCCATGGCGTTCGCGGCCTCGCGCGACCGCCTCACCCGAGCGGTCGGCCTCGGCGTCCTGGCGCTGTGGACGGTCGTCCCCGTCGTCGTCAACCTCGTCCCGGTCCAACTCATGAAGAACGCTCACTGGCTCGCGCGGACGGTCGTCGGATGACGACCCGCTCCGACATCGCACTCATCGTCTTCGACGTCGACGGCGTCATGACCGACGGGCGGTTCTCGTACAGCAGAGCCGGCAAGGAGCTCAAGTCCTTCGGCCCCGACGACGCCGACGCGCTGCGCGTCCTCAGAGCCGAGGTGCCGATCGCGTTCGTGTCGGCCGACCGCCGCGGCTTCCCGATCACCGAGCAGCGGATCGCCACCGACATGGGGCACGACCTGTCGCTGGTCGCCAGCAGCGAGCGCGTCGGCTGGATCGCCGCGCGCGCTCCCCTGCAGAACGTGGCCTACATGGGCGACAGCTTCACCGACATCCCGGTCCTGGAGCGCGTGGGCGTCGGGATCACGACGTCGGACGCGCTGCCCGGCGTGCGGCGCTGCGCGACCTACGTGACCGACCGCCGCGGCGGCGACCGCGCGGTCGCCGAGGCCTGCTTCTTCCTGCTCGTCGAGTGCCTGGGCATGCGGCAGTGGGCGGGGATCGTGTGATCACGCTGCCCGCCGGGGCCGAGCGCAACCCGCGGCTCGCCGCGCTCGCCGCGCAGGCCAACGCCTGGCCCAACACGCAGATCGGCGTCGGCGTCGTGAGCCTCAACGTGGTCGACGCCGCCGTCGAGATCGCCCAGGAGCACGACGTCTCGCTCATGCTCATCGCCAGCCGGCGCCAGATCGACAGCGAGGAGCTCGGCGGCGGCTACGTCGACGGGCTCACCCCCGAGCGGCTGGCCGCGCGCGTGCGCCCGCGCGACGCGCGCGACCGCGTCCTGCTGTGCCGCGACCACGGCGGGCCGTGGCAGGGCGCCAACGGCGGGGCGCCGGCCTCGCCCGAGCAGGCGATGGACGAGGCGCGCGACTCGTTCTTCGCCGACCTCGACGCAGGCTTCGACCTCCTGCACATCGACACGAGCGTCTGCCCCGGGACCGACACCGACGACGGACCGCAGCGCCGGCTCCTGGAGCTCTACGACGCGTGCTGGACCCAGGCGCGCGAGGGCGGCCACCACATCGCCTTCGAGGTCGGCGACGAGGAGCAGTCGAGCGTCACCGAGGGGCTGGAGCAGCCGCGGCGCCTGCTGCAGACGCTGCGCGAGTACCGCCGCGACGCCGACGCGCCGCCCCCGCTGTTCGTCGTCGTGCAGACCGGCACCAAGGTCATGGAGCGCCGCAACGTCGGCTCGCTCTCGGCGCCGTACCGGATCGACGGGCAGATGCCGCCGCAGATCCACCTGCCGCAGGTCATGGCGCTCGTGCGCGAGTTCGGCACCCACCTGCGCCAGCACAACACCGACTACCTGCCGACCGAGATCCTGGAGTGGCATCCGCTGCTCGGGATCCACGCCGCCAACATCGCGCCCGAGTACGGGATCGAGGAGACGCTCGGCCTGCTGGCCGTGATGGAGGGCCGCGGCGCCGGCGACCTCAGCCAGCGCTTCCTGCAGCTCGCCTTCGACACGCGCAAGTGGGAGAAGTGGCAGCTGGAGGGCAGCGACGGCACCGACCGCGACCGCGCGATCTGGGCCGGCCACTACGTCTTCTCGACCCCCGAGTTCGCCGAGATCCGCGCCGAGCTGCTGACCCGGGTGAGCCTCACGTCCGAGGAGCTCGACCGCCTGCTGATCGATCGGATCAAGGCGTCGATCCTCCGCCACATCAGAGCCTTCAGGTTGGTCCCATGAGGCGTCGCGTCGCCATCGTCATCCTCTCCCGCAACCTCCCGCACGCGGTGGACCGGCTCGTCAGCACGTTCCGCCGGTACGACCTCGAGGAGACCGACATCTACGTCGTGGAGGCCGGGACCGACCGCGACAAGCTGTCGGAGCACCACACGACGTGGGCCAGCTGGGACGAGGCGATGAGGGAGGGGCTGCGCCCGGCGCGCGGGTTCAACCTCGGCGTCATGGAGCTGATCCGCAGCGGCCGGCTGCAGGACTACGACTTCCTCTTCCTGGTCCGCGCGACGGTGCAGCTCGACGGCCCCGTCGTGACGCGCCTGCTCGACCAGATGGAGGCGCACCCGCAGGTGGGGATCATCTCGCCGTGCGGGGAGACGTGGCCCGAGCAGGACCTCGTCGGCCCCGACTCGCTGCGCTACGTCTGGCACATCAACCACCACGCGTGGATGCTGCGCCGCTGCTTCGTCGACCTGATCATCGACCACCAGGGCACCGACCACGGGCCGATCTTCGACGGCAGCAACTTCCGCAGCTACGGCACCGACACCGAGCTGATCGTCAAGGGCTACATCAACGACTACGCGACGGCGCTGAGCACGGCGTGCTCGCTGCGCGAGGACCAGGAGCTGCTCAAGACGCGGGCCGACCTGATCCGGACCGACCCCTACGACATCAACGCCCGCAAGGTCTTCGACGAGGGCTTCCAGTGGATGCGGCGCAAGTACGGGTTCACGACGCGGCTGCAGTTCCAGGAGTACGCGCGGCTCTGGTACGACCGGTTCTTCGTGCTGCACCCGTCGCTGGCGCCGTACCGGCTGCTGCCCGAGGAGGCGCCCGTCTCGTGAGCACCCCGGTCGTGGACCGCCGCGGCCGGGCGCTGGCGACCTGCGAGCCGCGCGACGCCTGCGCCGCCTGCGGGTCGGGGCCGCTGCGCCCCGCGCTGGAGCTGCTGCGCGTCCCCGTCCACATGGGCTGCACCGACCAGCCGCCGGGCGAGGATGCCTTCGCCGACCAGCGCTGGGCCGGCTGCGAGCGCTGCGGCTGCCTGCAGCTGGCGGACCTGGCGCCGCTGGAGCTCGTCTACCAGGCCCAGCACAACGGCGCGGTCGGCGGTGTCTGGGGGCGCCACCACGACGCGCTCGTCACGCTGCTGGCCGGGCACGCGCCGCGGCAGGTCGTCGAGGTCGGCGGTGCGAGCGGGGCGCTGGCGCGCCGCTACGTGGCGGCCCACGCGACCGAGGCGTGGACGGTCGTCGAGCCCAACCCGACGTTCGTCGCGCAGGAGCCGGTGCGGCTCGTGGAGGCGTTCGTGGAGGACGCCGGCGAGACCGTGGGCGCCGCCGACACCATCGTCCACAGCCACCTGCTCGAGCACCTCTACCGGCCGCGCGCGTTCCTGCACACGATGCGCGAGCAGGCGCAGCCCGGGACGTTGATGGTGGTGTCGGTCCCCGACCTGGCGGCCCTCCTGGACCGCTCGGGCGCCAACGCGCTGAACTTCGAGCACACGTACTTCTTCGGGATCCCGACGCTGCTGTGGATGCTGCAGGACGCCGGCTTCGAGCTCGAGGCCCTGCGGCGCTTCGAGCGCCACAGCATCTTCGTCGCGGCAGTCGCCGACGGCCGGCCGGGCCGCGCCGGGGAGCCGCCGTGCGCGGTGGAGGGCGCGCGGGCGTTCGCCCGCTTCGTCGCGGCGGCCCGGCGCGATGCCGCGGAGTTGGCGGCGCGCGCCGCGGAGTTCGAGGGCCCCGTGTTCCTCTTCGGCGGGCACGTCTTCTCGCAGTTCCTGCTCGGCTGCGGGTTCCCGGAGGCGCGCGTCGCCGCCGTGCTCGACAACGACCCGACCAAGCAGGGGCTGCGGCTGTACGGGACGGACCTGACGGTGCGGGCGCCGGGAGTGCTGGCGCAGGAGGGCGGCGCGGCCGTGATCGTTCGCGCCGCCCATTACACCGCGGAGATCACCCAGCAGCTGCGGGAGCTCGCGCCGGCGGTGGAGGTGTGGTGAGCGGCGCGCGCCGCCGCGGTCCGCTGGTGTGCCTGCTCGCCGCGGGGCGCGGCACGCGCATGGGCTTCGCCGACGGCGCGCTGCACAAGGCGCTCGTGCCGCTCGGCAACCGGGCGGTGCTGACGCACGTCATCGAGGCGTTCCCGGCCGACGCGCGGTTCGTCGTGGCCGTCGGCCATCGCGCCGAGCAGGTGCGGGCCTACCTGGCGCTGGCGCACCCCGACCGCGACGTGCGGACGGTCGAGGTGGAGAACTTCGACGGCCCCGGCTCGGGTCCGGGCTGCTCGCTGCTGGCCTGCGCCGAGCACCTGACCGAGCCGTTCGCGCTGACCGCCGCGGACGCGATCGTCACCGGCGTGCCGGCCCTGGCGGGACCGTCGTGGATGGGCGTCGCCCCGGTCGCCGATCCGACGGCGTACCTGACGCTGGAGACCGACGAGGACGGTCACGTCACGGGCTTCCAGGAGCGGACCGGACCGTCGGCGCTGGCGTTCGTGGGCGTCGCCTGGATCGCCGAGCCCGCGGTGTTCGTGGCGGCCGCGCGCGCGGCGGGCGACGACGGCGAGCTCCAGGTCACCCCGGGGTTCGCGGGTCTCCTCGCCGCGGGCGTGCCGGTCCGGACGGTCCCATGCGACTGGCTCGACGCCGGCACGACCGAGACCTACGAGCAGGCGCGGCGGCGCTTCGCCGAGGCGCCCTCGGGCGGGCGGGCGCCGAGCGACGTGACGTACCTGCTGCCCGACCGCGTGGTGAAGTGGTTCCGCGATCCGGCCGGGGCCGAGCGGCGCGTCGCGCGCGCCCGTGACCTGGGTGCCGCGGTCCCGGTGACGATCCCGGCGCCGGCGGGGTGGCTGGCCTACGAGCGCGTCGCGGGCGAGACGCTGCGCGACCGCCTCGACGCGGCCGAGGCGACCTCGTTCCTGGACTGGGCGAGCGCTGCGCTGTGGAGTCCCCGCCGGGGTGGCGCGGCGTTCGCCGGCGCCGTCGAGGCCTTCTATCGCGACAAGACCCTGGCGCGGCTGGCCGAGTTCCTGGCCGCGCGGGAGGTCGACGAGCCCCCGAGGGGTCTCATCATCAACGGCGTCGCCACGGCGACCGTGGCCGAAGCCCTGGAGCGCGAGCTTCCCGGCTTGGTCGCCGCCGCACGCCCCACCGGGTTCCACGGCGACCTGCACGAGGGCAACATCATCATGAGCCCGGACGGGTACCGGCTCATCGACTGGCGCGACGCGTTCGGCGACCTGGCCGATCGCGGCGACCAGCTGTACGACCTGGCCAAGCTCCTGCACACGCTGGAGCTGCCCGAGTCGGTGATGAGCGCGCGGACGTTCTCGCTGACGACCGGCGCCGACGGCGGATGGACGCTGGAGCACCCCGACACCGACGCCCGCCGCGCCGCCCGCGCGGCGCTCTGGCGCTGGTGCTCCGCCGCAGCGGTCGACGCCCGGGCCGTCGGCGTGATCGACGCGCTCGTGTTCGTCAACATGGCGCCGCTGTACGACCGCGCGATGGGCGACTACCTGTACGGGTTGGGCCGCTGGCTGCTGGAGGTCGGTCGGCGCAGCACATCCGCCGCGGAGCGCGAGGCGCTCCTCGCCGGCGGGCTCAGTGAAACACGTGCGCGCGCAGGATCAGGAACGTGAACGCCGCGAGCGTGAGCGCGGTGACCGCGTAGACCAGGCGCTCGCGGGCGTGCAGCAGCGTCGGGAGCGTGGCGGTGCACAGCGCGGCCAGCGAGTACTGGATCAACGCGGTCGACAGGTAGCGGCGCAGCTGGCGCCCGCGCCCGAGCGCGAACCCCGCCTCGCGCCGGAAGACGAAGCGCCGCTGCAGGAGGAAGTGCAGCATCAGCGCGGTGGCGTAGCAGACCGGGATGGCGAGCTGGATCGGCACGTCCAGAGGGCCCGAGAGGGTCAGCGTCAGGCCGACGTACCAGACCGTCGTGAACGAGCCGCCCACCACGTAGCGCAGCATCTCGGCGTTGATGAGGCCCGACGGCCCGAGGATCGTGCGGAGCGCGGGACGGGTCGCCGACATGCCTCCGACCCTAATCGCCGCCGCGCTGCCAGGGAGGCGCTTTTGCCGCCCAGGCACGGGCTCGTCAGCGACCGCTCCTCACCCGATCGGGGGAAACTTCCTGAACGGACGCCCGCCACGCTTGCGGAGAGGCGTCGGCCCGGTCTAATCTACCCAGCGGTTCGGCTTCCTTAAGGCTGGGTCGGACCCGTACCGACCTCCTGCGACTCATCCTCGTCGCAGGAGGTCGTCTGCGTTCTGGGGTGAGGTGTCCAAGGTCTCCATAGCTCTTGCGCCAGGGCGAGCACGGCCAGGCGCTCGGGCGCTCAGCGCTGGCCGACGCGCCGCAGCGCCTCGAGCATCCCGTGCAGGTGCGCGGCGGCGGACTCGACGTCGTCGTACTTGCGCTGGCCCGCCCGGGACTCGGCGGCCAGCACGCCGCAGCGATGGACCTTGCGGAAGTCGCCGTAGGGGAACTTGTAGTGGCCCTTGGTCTCCGGGTCGGCCTCGTCGTCGACGGCCAGGTGCCAGTGCCCGTACTCGGCGTACCCGTGCTCCTCGATGAACGCGTTCTCGTCCTTGGCCGACGGCCGGTGCTCGCTCCAGTCGTCGCGCTCGTCCAACACGACCTCGCCGTCGCCGACGAGCTTCTG
>JAOPZP010000237.1 GCA_025964055.1 Conexibacter sp. | reverse complement strand
GGCGAGATCGTCATGCGGGGCCCCTTCGTCATGCAGTCCTACTGGGGCAACGAGGACGCGACCGCGGAGGTCATGCGCGACGGCTGGTTCCACACGGGCGACATCGCCGTCGTCGACGAGGAGGGCTACTTCTCGATCGTCGACCGCAAGAAGGACCTCATCATCCGCGGCGGCTACAACGTCTACCCGCGCGAGATCGAGGAGGTGTTCTACGAGCACCCGGCGATCCGCGAGGCCGCGGTCGTCGGCATGCCGCACGACGACCTCGGCGAGGAGGTGGGCGCGGCCGTGTCGCTGAAGGACGGCGCCGAGGCGACGACCGACGAGCTCCGCGACTTCGTCAAGCAGCGCGTCGCGGCCTACAAGTACCCGCGCGCCGTGTGGGTGCTCGACGAGTTGCCCAAGGGCCCGACCGGCAAGATCCTCAAGCGCGAGATCGACGTGCCGCCGGCGGCGCGGCGGGCCACCGCGAAGGCGAGCGCCACGTCGAAGCGCTTGGAGTCGGCGTAGGCCTGCGCGCCATCGCTCGGACATGGGATATGGCCACGTGGCCGCGGGCGATGCGACGCCCGGCGCGGCCGTGCAGCATGATCCATCCCCATGGAGACCGAACACGTCGATGTGTTGATCATCGGTGCGGGCCTGTCGGGGATCGGCGCCGGCTACCACCTGCAGGCCAACTGCCCGGGCAAGTCGTACGCCATCCTCGAGTCGCGCGACGCCATCGGCGGGACCTGGGACCTGTTCCGGTACCCGGGCATCCGGTCGGACTCCGACATGTTCACCTTGGGGTACTCGTTCCGGCCGTGGGAGGAGGCCAAGGCGATCGCCGACGGCCCGTCGATCCTGGAGTACGTCCGCTCGACGGCCGGCGATCACGGGATCGATCGCCAGATCCGGTTCGGCCATCGCGTCGTGCGCGCGGAGTGGTCGACGGGCGAGGCGCGCTGGACCGTCGAGGCGCAGCGGACCGACACGGGCGAGACCGTGCAGCTGACCGCCGGCTTCCTGTTCAACTGCACCGGCTACTACCGCTACGACGAGGGCTACACGCCCGACTTCGCCGGCATCGAGGACTTCGCGGGCACGATCGTCCACCCGCAGCACTGGCCGGAGGACCTCGACTACGCGGGCAAGCGCGTGGTGGTGGTCGGCAGCGGCGCGACCGCGGTGACGCTCGTCCCGGCGATGGCCGCGGAGGCCGAGCATGTGACGATGCTGCAGCGCTCGCCCAGCTACGTCCTCTCGCTGCCGGGCCGCGACCCGTTCGCCGACCTCGTGCGGCGGCTGCTGCCGGCGAAGGTCGCCTACCCGATCGTGCGCGCCAAGAACGTGCTGCTGCAGGGCATCTTCTTCCAGGCGAGCCGGCGCGCGCCCAAGCTCGTCAAGGCGATCATCCGCAAGGGGCTCGAGCGGGAGCTGCCCGAGGGGTACGCGATCGACCCGCACTTCACGCCGAGCTACGACCCATGGGACCAGCGCGTGTGCCTGGTGCCCGACGGCGACCTGTTCCGGGCCATCCGCCAGGGCGACGCCTCGGTGGCCACCGACACGATCGACACGTTCACCGAGACGGGCCTGCGGCTCAGGTCCGGGGCCGAGCTGGAGGCCGACATCGTCGTCACCGCGACGGGCCTGAACATGCTGGCGCTCGGCGGCATGCAGCTTGCCGTCGACGGCCGCGACGTCGTGCTGCCCGAGACGCTCGGCTACAAGGGCATGATGTTGAGCGACGTGCCGAACTTCGCGATCGCGCTGGGCTACACCAACGCGTCGTGGACGCTGAAGTGCGACCTGACGTGCGAGTACGTCTGCCGGCTGCTCAACCACATGGACGAGCACGGCCACCAGCACGTCACGCCGCGCAACCACGACGCCGGCATGGCGACCCAGCCGTTCATCGACCTCAAGTCCGGCTACGTCACGCGGTCGATCGACCAGTTCCCGCGCCAGGGGCTGAAGTCGCCGTGGCGCCTGCACCAGAACTACGCGCGGGACACCGCGCTGCTGCGCTTCGCCTCGCTGGAGGACGACGTGCTGGAGTTCGCCTCCGGCGCGCGGGCGGGGGACAGTCCCCAAAGGCTGGAGGTTGCGGCTTCGACCGCCGAGGCCGTCTGACCTCGCCGCTATGGTCGGCGACCATGATCCCGGCGCTGGCCCCCGCATCACCGAAGGTCGCCGGGCACCTCACCGTCGGGGCGTCGACCGGTTACATGACCGCCGATCACGGCGACTGGCCGGCGCTGTTGGAGCAGGCCGTCGCGACGTCGACGCTGGCCGTCGAGCTGTCGGCGCTGTCGGAGCACGAGCTGCCGTCGCTCGTCGAGCTGCTCGAGGACGGCCAGGTGCTGCCGTTCCTGTTCGTCAGCGTCCACGCGCCGACCAAGGGCCGCCGGCTGTCGGAGCCCGACCTCGTCACGATCCTCGGGCGGCTGGCCACCCGGGTCGACGCGATCGTCGTCCATCCCGACACGATCGAGAACCCGCGCGCCTACCGGCCGCTCGGGTCAGCGCTCGTCCTGGAGAACATGGACGCGCGCAAGGCGACCGGCCGCACCGCCGCCGAGCTGGACGACCTCTTCGCCGCGCTGCCCGCCGCCGGCCTGTGCTTCGACGTGCCGCATGCGGCGTCGATCGACCCCACGCTCGCCGTCGCCCGCGAGATCCTCGACCGCCACGGGGCGCGGCTGCGCCACGTCCACCTCTCGTCGCTCGACGCCGGGTGCCACCACCGGCCGCTGACCGCCGCCGACGAGGAGCGGTTCGCCGAGCTGCTGGACCGCTGCCGGGACGTGCCGTGGATCCTCGAAGCACCGCTGGCCGACCGATAGCGAGCCCCGCGGGCGCGCTGGCCGAGCTCCCCGGCGCGCCGGAGCGGTTCGCCACGCTGCTGGCCGCCCGGCAGTCCACCGCCGCCCGGATCGCCGCGCTGCGCGAGAAGGTCGCGCATGCCTCGCTGCCCGACCGCACGGCGCTCGTCCTCTTCGGCTCCTGGGGCCGCGGCGAGCTGACCGGCGACAGCGACATCGACTGGGCGCTGGTCGTCGACGACCCCGACCTGGCGCTGGAGGACCCGGCCGTCGTGCGGGCCGTCGAGACGATCCGGCTGCTGCTCGAGGACGAGGGCGCGCCGCCCGGCGGCCAGCAGATGTTCGGCGGCGCCTTCCACGCCTGGCGGCTGGTCGACCACATCGGGCTGGCCGAGGACGACGGCGCCAACCTCACGCGCCGGATGCTCCTGCTGCTGGAGTCGGTCGCCGTCACGGGTCCGGAGATCCACCAGCACGTCAAGCGCCGGGTGCTGGAGCGCTACCTGTCGCGCCAGTCGCGCTCGCACCGCCCGCCGCGGTTCCTGCTCAACGACATCATCCGCTACTGGCGGACGATCGCCGTCGACTTCGAGGGCAAGGTCGCCCAGGACACCCGCGCCGCCTCGGGCGAGGACAAGTTCGTCATGCGCAACGCCAAGCTGCGCACGAGCCGCAAGCTGCTCTACGTCAGCGGGCTGCTGCCGGTGCTGCTCTGCCACTACGTGCAGGCCGGCGACATGGTGGACTTCCTGGACGAGCAGTTCGCCGAGCTGGCGACCGACCGCCTCGCCCGCGCCTTCCTGCATCTCGGCCTGGCCGAGCCCGGCGCCCGCACGCTGGCCGCCTACGAGGAGTGGATCGCGCTGCTGTCGGACTCCGACAACCGCGCGGTGCTCGAGACGCTGACCGAGCAGACGCGTGACGCCGACGTGCTCTTCGCCCGCGTCCGCCGCCTCGGCAACGGCCTCGACAACGGACTCCTCGCGCTGCTGCACGAGACCGAGCTGGCGCCGGTCACGCGGCGCTACGTGACGATCTGAGCGTGCGCGCTCCGGGAGCGCGACCCGGTTACACGGCGCTACGTGACGATCTGAGCGCGCCTCAGTAGCTGCGCCCGACGACCGCGACGAGGTCGTCGGCGTCGGCGTCGTCGGGCACGCCGCCGTCGGGCGTCTGCAGGCAGCGCACCGACACGGCCTTCTGGTTGAGCCGCTTCTCGCCCTCGGGGCCCACCGTCTTCCACGGCAGCCTGGCGAAGCCGGTCTCGGCGGCTTCGAGGGCCTCCTCGATCGTGGTGACCTCGCGCGTGAGCGAGGCCGCCCGCGTGCGGGCCTCCTCGGCGAGGCTCTCCTGCACGACGGCCAGCAGGTCGCGCGCCGCGGCGGCCGCTGCGGCGACCGGCACGGCGGCCTTCTCGCCCGTGTCGCGCCGGACCACCGAGACGACGCCCTCGGCCAGGTCGCGGGGCCCGATCTCGACGCGCACCGGCACGCCCTTGAGCTCCCACTCGGTCAGGCGCCGTCCCAGCCCGGCCGGCCGGGCGTCGACGCGCACGCGGACGCCGGCGTCGCGCAGCTCGCGCTCGACGGCCTCGACGACCGGGCGCGTCTCGTCGTCGTCCTTGACCGCGACGACGACCACCTGGATCGGCGCGAGCACCGGCGGGACGCGCAGCCCGCTGTCGTCGCCGTGGGCCATGATGAGCCCGCCGACCATGCGGGTGGAGCTGCCCCACGAGGTCGTCCACGCCAGCCGGCGCTCGCCCTCGGCGTCGCTGAACTCCATCTCGAAGGCGCGCGCGAAGTTCTGGCCCAGCTCGTGGCTCGTGGCCATCTGCAGCGCCTTGCCGTCGCGCATCATCACCTCGCAGGTCATCGTGTTGATGGCTCCGGCGAAGCGCTCGGTGTCGGTCTTGATCCCGACGAGCACCGGCAGCGCCAGCACGTCGCGCAGGAACGCGAGGTAGACGTCGAAGTGGATGCGCCGCGCGTAGGCGGCGGCGTCGGCCTGCGAGGCGTGGGCGGTGTGGCCCTCCTGCCAGAGGAACTCGCTGGTGCGCAAGAAGATCCGCGGGCGCAGCTCCCAGCGCACGACGTTGGCCCACTGGTTGAGCAGCAGCGGCAGGTCGCGGTAGCTCTGGATCCACTTGGCCATGAACTCGCCGAAGACCGTCTCGCTGGTCGGGCGCACGACGATCGGCTCGGCCAGCTCCTTGCCGCCGGCGTGGGTGACGACCGCCAGCTCGGGGCTGAAGCCCTCGACGTGCTGGGCCTCGCGCTGCAGGTGCGACTCCGGGATGAAGAGCGGGAAGTACACGTTCTCGGCGCCGGTCGCCTTGATGCGCGCGTCGACCTCGCCCTGCATCCGCTCCCAGATGGAGTAGGCGTACGGCCGGATGACCATCGTGCCGCGGACCGAGCCGTTCTCGGCGAGCTCGGCCTTGGCGACGACGTCCTGGTACCACTGGGGGAAGTCGTCGGCCTGAGGGGTGAGGACGGGAGCGCGGGCCATGGGCGCGGGAGCCTAGCTGCCGGTGGGCGGTGCCGCGGGTTGGCGCTCCGGTGGTGCTACGAGGCGTTGGCGCCCCGCTCGGCGCGCCGGTCGTGCTGCGAGGCGTGGTGCGGGGGCGATGACGACGTGCGTTCGCGAGGGCGCCGGCGTCACCGGTCCTCCGCCGGCCGCGCGGTTCGTGCGGCACGAATCGTGATTTCACGGCGATCCGTGTCGTCTAACCCCTCATATACGCGGGTTAGACGACATGCATCCTGTATGTCTTTCATTCGCACCCGAACGACCCCCACGAGGTCAGCGGCAGACCGACCGCGCCCGGAGCGCACACGGCATCTGGTGGTCATTGCCGACGGACCGCGCCCGCAGCACGATCGACGCTCGAACGGAGCGCCACGACCACCCGCAGCACCCCGGCGGCCCCTCAGCCCGTCGTCAGCGACGGCGCCACGCCACGCACGCGGCGCAGGCGGCCCCAGCGGCGCTCCTGCGCGAAGGCGATGAGGCGGTGCAGGTAGTCCGAGACGGGCGTGACGCGGATGCCGCGC
>JAOPZP010000266.1 GCA_025964055.1 Conexibacter sp. | reverse complement strand
GGCGCTGACGCCCAGCAGCTCGCCGAAGATCTGCAGGTAGTCGCGCAGGTAGCGCGGTGTGAGGAAGTGCCGGCGGACGTGCTCCTTGCCGCGCCGTCCCAGGGCCTTGCCGAGAGACGGGTCCTGGAGGATGTCCAGGCAGCGCGCCGCGCAGCGCTCGGGGTTGTCGACGAGATAGCCGCTGATGCCGTTCTCGACCTGCAGCGGGATCCCGCCGACGTTGCCGCCCACGAACGGGCGGGCCTTCCACAGCGCCTCGGTGACCGTGAGGCCGAACCCCTCGCGCGTGGACTTCTGCACGACCACGTCGGCCTGCGACTGGAAGGCGTTGACCTCGATCGACCCGACGTTGTTGAAGTTGTTGAGGATGAAGATGTCGGGGTCGCCGTCGGCGTGGGCCACCGTCGCGTTGTAGAAGTCCCAGCCCTCGGGGTCGTCGCTGGCCATCGAGCCGACCAGCGCCAGCTGCACCGCCGGGAGCTCCTCCTTGACCAGCCGGTAGGCGTCGATGACGCCGAGCGGGTCCTTCCACGGGTCGAAGCGCGAGACCTGGCACATCAGCGGGCGGTCGACGTCGATGCCGAACTGGTTGCACACGTAGGCCGCGTCCTCGGGCGACAGCGCCATGTTCTTGGGGGCCAGCGGGTCGATCGCCGGGGGCACGACGTTGACCTTGCCGTGCATCCCGTCGGGCACGTACTGCTCCATGTGGAACAGCGACTGCGGGAAGTCGCGGATGTAGGGCAGCAGCCGGTCGAGCGTCGCCGGGTTGGGCGTCGAGAGGTCGATGTGGCACCGCCACACCCAGGCGCGCGCCTTCTCCGGCACCAGCGACAGCAGGCCGGCCGGCTGCGGGTCGTGCACGAGGGCGACGTCCCAGCCGTTGTGCAGCTCCCCCGCGTTGATCTCGTTGTAGTGACGCCAGATGTCCCACTGCTCGTCGCTGAGGTCCTCGGGCGCGCCCTGCAGCGCGTTGTGCATCAACTTGGTGACGTTGAAGAACTCCTCGCGCCCGTACAGGATCTGCCACTCCACGTCGAGGCCGACGTCCTTCATCAGCGGCACGAGCGTGTAGAGGATCTCGGCCACGCCGCCGCCGAACGCCGTCGCGGAGATGTGCGCCACGCGCGCGTCCTTCAGCGGCTCGGCCAGCTCGCGGATCTCCGCGATCAGCTCGCGGCCCACGATGTGGGTGTAGTCCGCGAGCGTCTTGGACCCGACGGCGACCGGCTGGAGCACGGAACGAGCCTAACTATCCGCGCGGCGACTGCAGCGGCCGCATCCCGAGCTTGACCTTGAGCGCTCTCCGCGTGCCGTCGCGGACGATCCCCATCGTGACCGTCTCGCCCGGCGCGTGGTCCTGGATGGCCAGCGCGAGGTCGGCGTCCTGGCGGATCGCCCGGCCGGCCACGGTCGTCACGACGTCGCCGCCGACGCGGTACGTGCTCTCCTGGAAGCGCTGGCGCGCGGTGCCGGCCTTCAGGCCCGCCTGCGCGCCCGGGCCGCCCGGCACGACGGCCTGGATCCAGGCGCCGTGGTCGGTTCCGAGCTTGAAGTGCTGGGCGAGCTGCGGGTAGACGCCCTGGGTCGAGACGCCGAGGTAGGCGTAGCGCGCGTGGCCGTCGCGGCGCAGCTGGTCCAGCGAGCGCCGCACGACGTCGACCGGCACGGCGAAGCCGACGCCGCTGCCCTCGCCCGACGTCGTCCGGATCTGGGAGTTGATGCCGAGCACGCGGCCGCGGCCGTCGAGCAGCGGACCGCCGGAGTTGCCGCTGTTGATCGCCGCGTCGGTCTGCAGCGCGCCGGAGGTCTGGAAGCCCGTGAGCGACTCGATCGAGCGGTCGGTCGCCGAGATCACGCCGACCGACAGGGACCGCTCCTCGCCGAACGGCGAGCCGATCGCCGCCACCGGCTCGCCGACGTGCACGGCGGAGACCGAGCCCAGCGGCAGTGGCCGCAGCGTCAGGCCCTGCGGGTCGACCTTGATCAGCGCCACGTCGGAGAACGGGTCGAAGCCGAGGATCTTGGCGCCGACCTGGTTGCCGTCGGCGAAGCGGACGAACACCTCGCGCGCCTGCTTGATCGCCTTGCCGGTGCCGGTCGTGACGACGTGGGCGTTGGTGGCGATCTCGCCGTCGCCGTTGACCACGAAGCCCGAGCCGAGCCCGCCGCGCGCCGACGCGCCGGTCCCGCTGTTGATCGCCAGGATCGTCACGACCCCCGGCGACTCGCGCCGGTAGATCCCCTGCGGGTCGAAGCCCTGGGCGGCGCCGGCCGCCTTGACGACCTCGACGCGCGTGGTGCGCTGGACGGTCTGCGTGCTGCCCGCCGCGGGCGCCGTCGCGGTCGAGGCGGTCCCGCCCCCGTTGCTGTCGCGCCCGCAGGCCGTCGCGCCGAGCGTCAGGACCAGTCCCACGAGGGCCGCGCGCGCCGCCCGCGCTGCGGTCATGCCGGCAGCTCCAGCGTGAACGTCGTGCGGCCGGGCTGGCTGTCGACGGCCAGGTGGCCGTTCATGCGCTCGGCGAGCTCGTTGGCGATCGCGAGGCCGAGCCCGGATCCCTGGGCGTCGTCGGTGGTCACGAACGGCTCGAAGATGCGCGGGAGCATGGTGCGGTGGATACCCGGTCCGAAGTCCCCCACTCCCAGCCGCGCCCGATCGCCGCGCCGCGAGGCCGAGACGACGAGGTCGGTGCCGGGCGGCGTGTGGGTGATGGCGTTGTCGATGAGGATGCGCATGACCTGGGCGATGCGCTCCGGGTCGCCGTCGACCTCGATCGGCCGCGGCGGCAGGCGCAGCTCGAGGTGGGAGTCGTGGCCGCTGAGCGCGGGGCTGAACTCGCCGGCGACCTGGCGTGCGACCGATCCCAGGTCGAGGCGCTCGCTGCGCAGCTCCAGCGACCCGGCCTCCAGCTTGGAGAGGTCGAGCAGGTCCGTGGCGAGCTTCTCCATCCGCCCGACCTGCTGGCGCAGCTGCGCGACGAAGCGGCGGCGATCGTCCTCGTCGAGGTCCTCCTCCTCGAGCAGCTCGAGGAAGCCGCCGAGGCTGAAGAGCGGCGTGCGCAGCTCGTGCGAGGCGATCGCGATGAAGCGCTTGCGGGCGTCGTCGAGCTCGGCGAGCTGGTGGCGCATGGACTCCAGCGTGCGGGCCAGCTGGCCGAGCTCGTCGCTGGAGTCGATCGGGAAGCGGGCGGCGAGGTCGCCCTGGGCGACGCGGCTGGCGACGGCCTCCAGGCGCCGCACGCGCGTGCCCAGCGCCCGCGCGACGAGCCAGGCCGCGAGCGCGGCGAGGACGAGGCCGACGGCCACGGCGGTCAGCAGGCGGTTGCGCACGAGGGCGACGTCGGCGGTGATGTCGTCCAGCGGCTTGGAGAAGACCACGACGGTCCCGACGACGCGCCGGTGCGTGCGCGGGTCCTGGTAGAGCAGCGGGATCGCCGCCTCGCCGACCCGGCCGGTGTCGCCGGACTCCACGCCGGTGACCGGCCGGCCGGTCCGGCCGGCGTCGGTGGCGACGTCGAAGCGCAGATCGCGGATCTCGACCTGGCGCGTCGAGTCGGACTTGAACCAGGTCTGCAGGTCGCCCGCCTGCCGGTACATGCCCAGCAGCGTCACGCGGGCGTTGGAGCTGTCGGCCGCGTCCTTGACCAGGCCGTTGATGCGCCCCGCCGACACGCCGCGGTCGATCGCCGCGTCGATGGCGTGCGACGAGCGCTGGCCGTCGGCCTGGAGCTCGTCGAGCGCCTGGTTGCGCAGCGCGTTCTCCAGCGAGTGCATGACGCCCAGGCCGACGATCGCGAGCGTCCCGAGGACGATCACGAACACGGCCAGCGCCAGGCGGGTGCGGAGCGATCTCATGCGCGCGGGGATTGTCGCTGACTGGCGGCGCGCCCGAGCCGCGATGCTCGCCCCTTGGGCGAGTCATCGCGCCTCGTCGCGGAACCGGTAGCCGACGCCGCGCACCGTGAACAGGTACTCGGGATCCTTGGCGTCGGTCTCGAGCTTCTCGCGCAGGTGCCGGATGTGGACGTCGATGGTCCGCGGGTCGCGGTAGGCGCTGTCGCCCCAGATCCGCGTCAGCAGCATGTCGCGCGTGAACACCCGCCCGGGGTTGCGCGCCAGGGCGTTGAGGATCTCGAACTCCACGAACGTCAGCTCGACGGCCTCCTCGCGCACGCGGACCGCCCGCTTGGCCGGGTCGATCTCGAGCTCGTGGACGGTGAGCGGCAGGTCGTCGGCCTCGGGCTCGGACTGCGTCTGCATGCCGGCCCGGCGCAGCGCGGCCCGCACCCGGCTGCGGAACTCGCGCAGGGAGAAGGGCTTGGTGATGTAGTCGTCGGCGCCGAGCTCGAGGCCGAGGACCTTGTCGATCTCCTCGGTCTTGGCCGTGAGCATGATGATCGGGACGTTGTGGCGCGCGCGGATCCGGCGGCACACCTCCAGGCCGTCCATGCGCGGCATCATCACGTCGAGGACGACGAGGTCGTACTTGCTCTCGCTGAAGCGCGCGAGGGCCTCGCGGCCGTCGGACGCGGTCGTGACCTCATAGCCGTCCTTGCGTAGCGGGAAGCTCAGCAGGGTCTGGATCGACTGCTCGTCGTCGGCGAGGAGGATCCGGGGGGCGCGTTCGGCCATCGGGTGAGAGACACTGTAGGCGCATGCTCGATCCGCGCCTCTACCGCGTTGCGTTCGTGCCCGTGCTCCTCGCGCTGCTGGTGGCGGCGTTCTCCCTCCAGGATCGTCCGCGTCCGATCGGGACGACGCTCAACCCGGAGGCCTTCGACGGGATCCGGGCGCAGGTGACGCTCGACGACCTCGCCCGTCGCTTCCCCGACCGCCGGCCGGGCAGCGCGGCCGACACCCGGCTGGCCGGCGAGATCGCCGCGCAGCTGCGCAAGACCGTGCCGGGGACCGTCGAGGAGCACCGCTTCACCGGCGACACGATCGACGGCCGGCGCGACCTGGTCGACGTCGTCGCCACGCGCCCGGGGATCCCGGGACCGGGGATCGTCGTCGTCGCCCACCGCGACGCCGCCGGCCACGGCGCCAAGGCCGAGCTGTCGGCGACGGCCGCGCTGCTGGAGCTCGCGCGCGTGGCGGCCGACGGGCGCCTGCGCCGCACCATCACCTTCATCTCCACCTCGGGCGGCAGCGGCGGGTTCGCCGGCGCGAGCGAGGAGGCGCGCCGCCTGGCGGCCCGCGCCGACGCGATCCTGGTCATCGGCGACGTCGCCGGCGCGCACACGCGCCGGCCGATGGTGGTGGCGACGTCCGACGACGTCGGCCAGGCGCCGCTACAGCTGCAGCGCACCATGCAGGCCGCGGTGCGCGCCGAGCTGGGCACCGATGCGGGCGCGCCGCGCGCGCTGACCCAGTGGCTGCGGCTGGCCGTCCCGGTCACGATCTCCGAGCAGGGCCCGTTCCTGCGGGCCGGCCAGCCGGCCGTGCTGCTGTCGGCCAGCGGGGAGCGCCCGCCCGCCGCCGACGCGCCGCTGAACGTGCGGCGCATGGTGCCCTTCGGGCGCGCCGCGCTGCGGGTCCTCTACGCGCTGGACAACTTCCGCGACCTCGCGGCGCCGCCCAAGGACGTCCTCGTCCTGCGCGGCAAGGTCCTGCCCAGCTGGTCGGTGCGGCTGCTGGTCGGCGCGCTGCTGCTGCCGCCGCTGCTCATGGGCATCGACGCGCTCGCGCGCCTGCGCCGCCGCCACGAGCCGCTGGGCGCCTGGGGCGTCTGGGCGCTGTCGGGCGCGGTGCCGTTCCTGCTGGCCTGCCTGTTCGCCGTGGTCCTGGCCGGGGTGGGGCTGATCGCCGTGGCGCCCGGGGCGCCCGTGCCGCCGGACGCGCTGAAGGTGGGCGCCGGGCCGGTGGTCGCGTTCGTCGCGATCCTGCTCGTCTTCGCCCTCGGCTGGCTGGTCGCGCGGCCCGCGCTGCTGCACGCCACCGGCGCCGCGCGCCCGACCCGGCGCTCGC
>JAOPZP010000191.1 GCA_025964055.1 Conexibacter sp. | reverse complement strand
GCCGTCGACGACGGCGTCCCGCCGATCTTCCTCGCCTGGGCGCGCGTGCTCATGGCCGCCGTCGTGCTGCTGGTGCTCAGCCACCGCGCAGGCGTGCTCGCCCCGGCGCTGACGCGCCCGCGGCTGCGGTGGCTGGCCTGCTACGCGGTGGTCGAGATCGTCTTCCCGTTTCCGCTGATCGCGGCCGGCGAGCGGCACGTGCCGTCGTCGCTGGCGGCGATCCTCATCGCCGCGGTGCCGATGATCGTGGCGCTGCTGGCCCTGCGCTTCGACCCGTCCGAGCGCGTGACCGGCCGCCGCGCCGTCGGCCTGGGCGTCGGCTTCGCCGGCGTGATCGCGCTCGTCGGGCTGGACGTCTCGGGCAGCGGCGAGGCGCTGCTCGGCGCGCTGTGCATCCTCGTGGCCGCCGTCGGCTACGCGATCGGCCCCATGCTCATCAACCAGCAGCTCGGCGGCCTGGACGCCCGCGCGCTGATGGCCGTGGCGCTGTCGATCGCCGCCGCGGTCCTGACGATCCCGGCGCTCGCCGCGCCCCCGACCGCGATGCCGAGCACCGCGTCGCTGCTGTCGATCGTGGTGCTCGGGCTGTTCTGCACCGCCGCGGCGTTCGTGCTCTTCGGCGTGCTGATCGCCGAGGTCGGGCCCGGGCGCGCGACGGTCATCACGTACGTGTCGCCGATCGTGGCGGTCGCGCTCGGCGTGGCGGTGCTCGACGAGCGCCCCGGCACCGGGGCAGTCGCGGGACTGCTGCTGATCCTGGCGGGGTCCTGGCTGTCGACCGACGGGCGGCTCCCGCCGGGCATCGGCGCCCGGATCGCCGCGCTGCGCGGTAGGTTCGCGCAACCCCCAATTCCCGATCGGCAACCGGACGTCGTCGATCGCCTTCTTCCGGGAGCATCTTGACCATGTCTGTTCGCCTCGCCGTGGCGGCGATCCTCATTCCAGCCGCGCTCATCCTCGGCGCCTGCGGCAGCAGCAGCTCGTCGTCGTCCTCGACCACCGCGGCATCGACCACGAAGTCGGCGTCCGCCGCCACGACCTGCACGAAGGCCAACCTGTCGCTGCTCAGCGCCGGCAAGCTGACCGTCGGCACCGACAAGCCCGCCTACCCGCCGTACTTCGACAGCGACACGCCGTCCAACGGCAAGGGGTTCGAGAGCGCCGTCGCCTACGCGATCGCCCAGCAGCTCGGCTTCACGCCGGCCGAGGTGACGTGGACGGTGGTGCCGTTCAACTCGTCCTACGCGCCGGGGCCCAAGAAGTTCGACCTCGACCTCAACCAGATCTCGATCTCGCCCGCGCGCGCCAAGCGCGTGGACTTCTCCAAGCCCTACTACACGGCCCCGCAGGCCGTCGTGGCGCTGAAGAAGTCCGCCGCGGCGAGCGCGACCTCGCTGGCTGCGCTGAAGTCCACCAAGTTGGGCGTCCAGCTCGGCACGACGAGCCTCGACGCGGCCAACGCGACGATCCAGCCGTCGGCGCAGCCGCAGGTGTTCAACGACTCCAACGACGTCGTGCGGGCGCTGAAGACCGGTCGCGTCGATGCGGTCGTCGTCGACCTGCCCACCGCGTTCTACCTGACCGCCGCGCAGGTGCCGGCCGCCAAGATCGTCGGCCAGTTCGCCGCGCCGGGCGGCGACGCCTGGGGCGCCGTCCTGCAGAAGGACTCCAAGCTGACGCCGTGCGTCGACCAGGCCGTCGAGAAGCTGACGAGCTCGGGTGAGCTCAAGGCGATCGAGGCCAAGTGGATGGGCACGGCGGCCGGCGCCCCGGAGCTGCGCTGAGCGCATCACGGCAGGAGGTGCGCGCCGCCGCCCGGCGGCGGCGCGCACAGCGCCGGACGGCCGTCGCGGCCGTCTCGACGCTGGTCGTCCTCGGCGCGCTGGCGGCGTGGATCCTCACCGCGCCGGGCTGGCCCGATGTGCGCGACACGTTCTTCAGCGTCCACGACTTCCGGGCGTCGTTCCCAGACGTGCTGCGCGGCTTCTGGCTCGACGTCAAGCTGTTCGTGATCGTCGAGGCGATCGTGCTCGTCATCGGGCTGTCCATCGCGCTGGTGCGCACGACGCGGACCCCGGCGCTCTTCCCGTTCCGCGCCATCGCCGTCGTCTTCTGCGACGTGATGCGCGGCGTGCCGACGATCCTGCTGGTCTACCTGGTCGGGTTCGGCGTGCTGGCGCTGAGCCTCAAGGGCCTGCCGACCGACCCGCTGGTGCTCGGCGGGGCCGCGCTGGCGCTGTCGTACTCCGCCTACGTCGCCGAGGTGTACCGCTCGGGGATCGACTCGGTCCACCCGACGCAGATGGCCGGCGCGTTGGCCCTCGGGCTCACGCGCGTGCAGGCGATGCGCCACGTCATCGTGCCGCAGGCGGTCCGCCGCGTGATCCCGCCGCTGCTCAACGACTTCATCGCGCTGCAGAAGGACGTGGCGCTGATCTCGATCCTCGGGCCGGCTGAGGCGTTCCGCATCGCCCAGATCGACGCCGCCTCGAACTTCGTCTACACGCCGCTGGTGTCGGTGGCGCTGCTGTACCTGTGCGTGACGATCCCGCTGGCGCGGCTCGTCGACCACCTGCAGGCGCGCTCGCGCCGCTCGCGGGGCGGGGCGGTGGCGCTGTGAGCGACGTCGTCCTGGAGGTCCGCGGGGTCACGAAGGCCTACGGCGAGCGCCCGGTCCTACGCGGCATCGACCTCGCCGTGCGCGAGCACGGGGCGATCGCGCTGATCGGTGCGTCGGGCTCGGGCAAGTCGACGCTGCTGCGCTGCATCGACCTGCTGGAGGACATCGACGACGGCGACGTCCTGCTCGACGGCGCGGTGATCACCGACCCGTCGGTCGACCCGATCGAGGTCCGTCGCCGGCTCGGCATGGTCTTCCAGGCCTTCAACCTGTTCCCGCACATGACCGTCCTGCAGAACCTCGTCCTCGCGCCCGTGCGCGCGCAGGGCGTCGGGCGCCTGGAGGCCGAGGAGCGCGCCCGCGAGCTGCTGACGCGCTTCGGGCTCGCCGGCCGCGAGCACGACTTCCCCGACCGCCTCTCGGGCGGCCAGCAGCAGCGCGTGGCGATCGCCCGCGCGCTGGCGACCCGGCCGCGGGCGCTCTTGCTCGACGAGATCACCAGCGCCCTGGACCCCGAGCTGGTCGGCGAGATCCTGCAGCTCGTGGCCGACCTCAAGGGCGAGGGCATGACCATGCTGATCGCAACCCACGAGATGGGCTTCGCCCGCGAGGTGGCCGACGAGGTCTGCTTCCTGCACGACGGAGCGATCGTCGAGCGGGGCGACCCCGAGCACATGTTCGGCTCGCCGGAGCACCCGGAGACGCAGCGCTTCCTGCGCCGCCTGCTCGACGCTGGACGGCTGTGATCGGACCCCCGGCGGCGTGTCACCGGAAGCTGGAGGGGGTCCGCGTCGTTACCTGGGTGATGGCATGGGGATCCGCACAGGCACGCGGCGCGGCGCTGCGGCGGATCGCAGGCCTCGCCTGGATGGTGGTGCTGCTCAGCGCCGGCGGCGCCGGATACGCGTCGGCGGCGTCGATCACCAACAGCGGCAGCGACCTGCGCGACGGCTGGTACCCCGACCAGCCGAAGCTCGCCCCCGACCTGGTCGGCGGCGGCACGTTCGGCAGGCTCTGGAGCGCCGACGTCGACGGCCAGGTCTACGCGCAGCCGCTGGTGAGCGCCGGCCACGTCCTCGTGGCCACGCAGCGCAACCAGGTCTCGAGCTTCGACGCCGAGAGCGGCGCCACGACGTGGAGCCGGAAGCTGCTGCACCCCACGCCGTTCAACCCCCTCGACGTCAGCTGCAGCGACCTGCTGCCCGACATCGGGGTGACCTCCACGCCGGTCGTCGACCGGGCCACCAACACGATGTACCTGACGCACAAGACCTATGCCTCGGGCAACAGCGGGGCGGCGGTCTACTGGCTCGACGCGCTGGACGTCGCGACCGGCGCCGACCGCGCCGGCTTCCCCGTCCAGCTCCAGGGCGCCGCCGACAACCTTCCAGGCGTCACGTTCGACCCCAAGTACGAGCTGCAGCGCCCGGGGCTGCTGCTGATGGACGGCGTCGTCTACGTCGGCTTCGGCGGGCACTGCGACCAGGGCCCCTGGCGGGGCTGGGTGTTCGGCGTCAAGACCGACGGCACGATGAAGGCGCGGTGGGCGGCGGCCTACGGCGGGGCGGGCATCTGGCAGGCGGGCTCGGGCCTGATGTCCGACGGCCCCGGCCGGATCTACGTGTCGACCGGCAACGGCGGTTCGCCGATCGCGCCGCAGGCCGCGCCGGGCGACGTGTTCGGCGAGTCGGTGGTGCGGCTCGCCGTGCAGACCGACGGAACGTTGAAGGCGATGGACTTCTTCGCGCCCTACGACGCCGCCGACCTGGACCTCTACGACGCCGACTTCGCCTCGGGCGGTGTCACCTCGCTGCGCGACGACGTCTTCGGCACGCCGCAGTTCCCGCACGTGGCGGTCGCCGTGGGCAAGGCCGGCTACGTCTACCTGCTCAACCGGGACGACCTCGGCGGGATGGCCACGGGCACCGGCGGCGGCGACCGCGTGCTCAGCCGCATGGGCCCGTCCGGGGGCGTCTGGTCGCGGCCCGGCGTCTGGCCCGGCGACGGCGGCTGGATCGCCATCCCGACCGCGTCGCCGGCCGGCGGCGACGCGCCGGCCTCCGGCGGGTCGGCCGGCTTCCTCAAGCTCTACCGGTACCGCAAGGGCGTGGACGGCGTGCCGTCGCTCGACGCGCCGGTGTCGTCCGACGACGCGTTCGGGTTCAGCTCCAGCGCGCCGGTGATCACCTCCGATGCCACGACTTCGGGCTCGGCGGTGCTGTGGATCATCTGGGCGCCCGGCGGGTCGGGCGAGGGCGCGCAGCTGCGCGCCTACGACGCGGTGCCGGTCAACGGCCACCTGCAGCTGCGCCAGTCCTGGCCGATCGGGACGTCGGCGAAGTTCACGATGCCGGGCGTGGGCGACGGCCGCGTGTACGTGGCGACGCGCGACGGCAAGGTGATGGGCTTCGGCGCACCGGTCCAGGCCGACGTGCAGGCGCCCCAGACGACCTTCCCGGTCACCACGATCGGGACGACGTCGCACGCCGACGTCAAGCTCACGGTCGGGCCCGGCGTGACGATCACGGCGGTCGGCGCCTCGCCGTCGAAGTTCGCCGCGTCGTCGGGCGGGCTCGGGCTGCCCGCGGCGTTCCCGGCCGGCGGCAGCCTGACGGTGCCCGTCGACTTCACCCCGGCCTCGCCCGGGATCGCGGGCGGCACGCTGACCGTCACCACCAACAAGGGCCCGTTCACCTTCGGCCTCAGCGGGACCGGTCAGGCGGCGGGGGCGTTGCTGACGGCCTCGCCGCCGACGGTGTCGTTCGGCGGAGCGGTCGTCGGCCAGCAGCGGACGGCCACGGTGACGTTCGGCAACGCCGGCGGCCAGCCGCTGACGATCCAGTCGCTGACGCCGCCCGGTGCGCCGTTCAGCCTGCAGGGCGCCCCGGCCGCCAATGCCCAGATCGCGCCCGGCGACGCGATCAACGTGACGGTGACCTACCACCCGACCGCGGCCGGGCCGGCCGCCGATGCGCTGACGCTGAACACCAGCGGCGGCGACAAGACCGTCGGGCTGTCGGGCAGAGCGGGGCTCGGACCCCACCTCGTCGTCGCGCCGGGCGCCGGCTGGGAGTTCGGGAACGTCCCGGTCGGGAGCGAGAAGACCGTCGCGGTGACGCTGTCGAACACCGGTGACAGCGCGATGACGTTCACGCGCTCCAAGCTCCCGACGCACCCGGCGCTGACCGCGCTCGACGCGCTGCCGGAGGGCGCCACCGTCCCCGCCGGAGAGAGCTTCACGGTGCACGTGCGCTTCGCGCCGACCGCTCCCGGGACGGTGGCCGACCACTGGTCGCTCAACGCGGGCGACGGGACCGGCGTCCGCGACGTTCCGGTCACGGCGACGGGAACGACGGCCGCGGCGGGCCCGGGAGCTCCGGCCGATCCGGGCGCGCCCGCGGACCCGGGTGGCACGGACGTGGTCGGTGCCACCGCGGGTGCGGCGCCGCAGGTCCCGGGGTTGACGCCGGTCCCGATCGGCGCCGGCCTCACCGGACAGGACGTCCGAGCGCCGGGCGCCAAGGTGGACCCGGGGCTCGTGATCACGCGCGTGGCAGTCGCCCGCGACCTGCGCCGGCTCACCGTGGTGGGCCTGTCGAGCCCGCAGGCCACCGGGTCGCTCAGCCTCACGGTGTCGGCGCAGATCACCACCAAGAAGACCGTGACCACCGTGACGGGCCGGCGCCTGCGCGGCGGGCGCTTCGTCGTGCACATCAACCTGCCGTCCAAGGCGCGCAGCTGGCGCGCGCTGAAGGTGTCGGCGCGGTTCGGCGGCAACGCGCGGGTGGCGGCGGGCAGCTCGACGCGGATCCTCAGCCGCGCTCGGTAGCGTCCCCGACTTGAGCGGCTTCGACGAGATCGTGGCGGCCCCGGTCGAGGGCCGGGTGTTCGCCCAGACCATGCGACCCGGGCTGGCCGACGCCGCGCCGGGCGGCCGCGTGCGGCTCGACGCGCTGGCGCGCTGGCTGCAGGACGTCGCGCTGGCCGACGTCAGCGACGCCGGCGTCGGCGACCGCGCCGTGTGGGTCGTGCGCCGGGCGCGCATGCTGGTGGACCGCTTCCCGCGCTTCGACGAGCCCGCGACGGTGCGCACGTTCGCCAGCGGCCTGGGCCGCATGTGGGCGCAGCGGCGCACGACGGTGACGACGCCGGGCGGTGGCCGGGTCGAGGCCGTCGCGCTGTGGGTGCACCTCGATCCCTCCAGCGGGCGGCCGGTGCCGCTGAGCGACGAGGAGCTCGAGCTGTATCGCGCCTCCTCGGCGGGACGGGAGGTCAAGGCGCGACTGCGGCACCCGGCGCCGCCGGCCGACGGGGCGGCGAGCGCGCGGCCGTGGTGCTTCCGGTCCAGCGAGCTCGACCTGGCCGGCCACATCAACAACGCCGCGTACTGGTCGGTGCTCGAGGACGAGCTGCTGGCCGGTCCGGAGCCGGAGGCCCTGGACGTCGAGCTGGAGTTCCGGACGCCCGCGCAGCCGGGGACGTTCGCGGTGCTCGCGCAGGGGCCGCGGCGCTGGCTCGTGGCCGAGGCGGGCGAGGTCCACGCGTCGTTCGCCCTCGCGGCCTGACGCCGTGGCTTGACGCACGAAACTAATGGCGTTAGCATTACGGCTATGCCTGTTGCCCCCGCCTCGTCCGTCACCCAGATCACCCGCGCCCGCATGGTCAACGCCTACCTCGTCCGCGAGGCCGACGGGCTCACGCTCGTCGACACCATGTTCGGCGGGAGCGCCAAGCGGCTCCTGGCCGCCGCGGCCG
>JAOPZP010000189.1 GCA_025964055.1 Conexibacter sp. | reverse complement strand
CCGCGGCACGCTGGTCATGGCCGTGGCGCTGGCCGCGCTCGCCGTCGGCGCGCGACCGGTGGTCGGCGCCGCCGGAGCCGGCTCGTGGTCGGTGGTGGCCTTCGCGGGCGTCGTGGCCGCCCTGATCGCGGCGCTGCTGACACGGCGCCGAGGACCCCATGCGCTCGGCGCCGCGGCCGGCGCGCTCTACGGCATCGGCGACATCGCCACCAAGGCGGCGACCACGGCCGCGCACGGCGGCTGGCTGACCTCGGGCGTCGCGCCGTGGGGCGCGATGCTCGGCGCCACGAGCGTCCTGGCGTTCTTCTGCTTCCAGCGCGGGCTGCAGCTCGGCACCGCCGTGGCCGTCATCGCGCTGATGACTGCCGTCACGAACGTCGTGGCCATCCTCGGCGGCGTCATCGCGTTCCAGGAGCCGCTCGGCGCCTCGCCGGCGATCATCGCCCTCCACGTCGCGGCGATCGTCGCCCTCGTCGTCGCGGGCTGGTGGCTGGCGCCGGCCCAGGCGGCGCTGATGGACGGGGAGCCGGCGGGCGCTGCGGCCTGAGCCCCCTGGCCGGCTCGGGCATCGGGGGCTACGATGCGCCCGTGCTCGTCGTCCTCGCGCTCGTCGCCCTCGGGATCGTGGTCGGGATGCTGAGCCGGCGTGCGCCGAAGCGCGTGCAGGTGCGGAGCTGCTGCTCGGCGCGGCCGTGGCCGCCGCACGATCTGACGGGGGACCCGCCCGACTGACTGGCCGGGCCGGGTTGCCGGCGGCGACACGTCGCTCATCAGGCGCTCTCCACGATCGGCGTCGACGCCCTGACCGATGTCCGGGCCGGGAGCACGGCACCGGCCCCGGCGGCGAGCAGGGACAGGCAGCACGCCACGCCCATGGCGGCGACGAAGCCGTCGCTGAACGCCGCCGGCGAGCCGTAGCCGCCCGTCCCCGAGAACGCCGCGACGCCGAGCGCGATGCCCATGACCCCGCCCAGCTCGCGCATCGTGCTGTTCGCCCCGGCCGCCTTGCCGATCGCCTCCGACGGGACGGCGCCCACGACCGAGTTCTGGGCCGCCGGGAAGGTCATGGAGATCCCCACGCCGGCCACCATCAGCGGCGCGATCAGCTCGGCGTAGGACATGTCGGCGCCCGCGATCAGCGCGATCCACCCCAACCCGGCCGCCTGCAGCAGCGGCCCGAGCACCAGGAACGGGCGCTCCCCGAAACGGTCGACGAGCGTCCCGGCGACCGGGGCGACGAAGAACAGCGTCGCCGTCCAGGGCAGCAGCCGAAGGCCGGCACCCAACGGCCCGTACCCGAGGGCAGCCTGCAGGAACTGCGACATGAAGAACACCGCGCAGAAGAGCGCCCCGACCGCGCAGAAGATCGCCGTGTTGCCGGCGGCGAACGCCCGCGAGCCGAAGAAGCGCATCGGCAGCATGGGAGCCTGCGCGCGCAGCTCCCAGACGACGAAGGCGGTGAGCAGCGCGGCGCCGCCCAGCAGCGCGCCGAGCACCTCGGCGCTCGCCCAGCCCGTCGCGTTGCCGCGGACGAGCGCCCACACGACGCCGAGCACCCCGCCGCTCACGAGCGCAAGACCGGGCAGGTCCACACGGGAGTCCGGACCGCGGCTCTCCGGGATGCGGGCCACGACCAGCGGGATGAGCACGAGGCCGATCGGGACGTTGAGCCAGAAGATCCACTGCCACGCGATGCCCTGCGTGACCGCACCGCCGATCAGCGGGCCCCCGGCGACGGCCAAGCCGTTGACCGCGAAGAAGATGCCCAGCGCCGCTCCGCGCCGCTCCGGGGCGAACGCCGCGCCGACGAGCGCCAGCGCGAGGGTCGTGACCATCGCCGCACCCGCCCCCTGCACGGCGCGGGCGACGATCAGCGCGCCGACCGAGGGGGCCAGGCCGCACGCCGCCGAGGCCAGGACGAACAGGCCGATGCCCGCCGCGAAGAGCCGGCGGCGACCGAACCGGTCCCCGAGCGCGGCAGCGGTCATGAGCAGCACCGCAAAGCTCAGGTTGTACGCGTTGACCGTCCACTCGAGCTGCGCCACCGAGGCGCCGAGATCCCGCCGGATCGTGCTCAGGGCGGTCGTCACGACGAGCGTGTCGAGGGACGTCATGAAGGCGGCCAGCGCCGCGAGGACGAGGATCCACTTCTGCTGTGCGGTCATGGGTGTAGAGACACGACCCACCCGCGCAGATCGAGCGATGAGTTTCGCCGTCCCGGCGTGTCTCGACTTCCACATGCACGAGGAGGCGCCAGACCTTGAGAGGCTCACCGCATGAGCGACGCCACGCTCGCACGCGCGCGCGTCGGCGACGAGGAGGCGTTCCGCGCGCTGACGGAGCCGCATCGCCGTGAGCTGCACGTGCACTGCTACCGGCTGCTCGGGTCCGTGCAGGACGCCGAGGACCTCGTCCAGGAGACGCTCTTGGCCGCCTGGCGCGGGCTCGCGGACTTCGAGGGCCGTTCCTCGCTGCGCTCGTGGCTGTATCGGATCGCCACCAACCGGTGCCTCAACGCGCTGCGCGCGAGCGGCGCGCGACCCCAGCGCATGATCGGCTCGGGCCCTCCGCCGGACGCCCCCGAGCCGACGCGCCTCGGCGAGCCGATCTGGCTCCAGCCCTACCCCGACACGCTGCTGGACCACCTGCCCGACCGAGCCGACGGACCCGACGTGCGCTACGAGACCAAGGAGGCGGTCGGGCTCGCGTTCGTCTCGGGCTTGCAGCGGATGGCCCCGCAGCAGCGAGCGGTCCTCGTGCTGCGGGACGTCCTCGGGTACCGCGCCGCGGAGGTCGCGGCGATGCTCGACACCACGGAGGCGTCGGTCACCAGCGCCCTGCAGCGCGCGCGAGCGGCGCTCGACGCCACCCCCGAGCGACCCGGCGGGGGAACCCTCCCCGACTCCCGCGCCGAGCGGGCCGTGCTGGCTCGTTTCGGCGACGCGTTCGAGCGCGGCGACATCGACGCGATCGTCGCGCTGCTCACCGAGGACGCGTGGATCCGCATGCCGCCCGAGCCCCACGAGTACCAGGGACACGCCGCGATCGCGGAGTTCCTCCGCACACGACCGCTGTGGCGCGCCGGGGCCGGCCTGCACCTGGTGCCGACGCGGGCCAACGGGCAACCGGCCTTCGCCTACTACCTCACAGACCCATGCGCCGGCGTCGTGCGAGCCGGCGGATTGTTCGTACTGACCTTCTCGGGAGGCGCCATCAGCGCCATCACGCGCTTCGGGGACACGGGCGTGCTGCCGTGGTTCGGTCTGCCGCGGACGCTCCCGGGGTAGGGGTCGGTGAGGTGTTGGGGTTCTGTTGGGGTCGCGGGCGGATGGAAGGATTCGGTGCGCGAGGCGGTCTGGCTCAGAGATCCGGACACTCCTGTTCCGGCCTGACGCATCGGAGTCCCCACATGACCCGTGTCACCGTCCTCATGCTCACCGCCGTCGTGGCGATCGGCGCGACCGCCGGCGTCGCCGCCGGCGCCTCGAGCTCCGGCACCGCCGCCAAGGTCGGCGTGCGCAGCACCAAGCTGGGCAAGGTCCTTGTGAACGGCAAGGGCGTCACGCTCTACCTGTTCATGAAGGACAAGAACGGCAAGAGCGCCTGCACCGGCTCGTGCGCAACCGCGTGGCCCCCGCTGCTGACCAGCGGCCGTGCCCACGTCAGCGGCAGTGCGTCCGCGGCGAAGCTCGGCACGACCCGTCGTTCGGACGGCACGATGCAGGTGACCTACAACGGCCACCCGCTCTACACGTTCATCAAGGACAACAACAAGCCCGGGAGCACGGCCGGTGAGGGCATCAAGGCCTTCGGCGCCGAGTGGTACGTCCTGGGCGCCAACGGCAACAAGATCGAGAAGGCGGGCAGCTGACCGAGGACGACTCTGCGTCCGGGAGGCCTGCTAGGCCTCCCGGACGAGCTCGTAGGTGAGGTAGGCCAGGCCGTCGCCGACGGTCCGGGCGTCGAGGAGGCGCAGAGGCTTCTTGTCGCTCGTGTCGCCGAAGAGGCGCTCCCCGGCTCCGAGCACGACCGGGTAGACCATCAGCCGCAGCTCGTCGACCAGGTCGTGCTCCATCAGCGTCTGCACGAGCGGACGGCTGGCGTAGACGACGATCTCCCCGTCGAGCTCGCGCTTCAACTTCGAGACCTCGCCCACCACGTCGCCCTTCAGGACCGTCGCGTTGGTCCACGCGGGATGGACGAGCGTGGAGGACACGACGTACTTGGGCAGGCTGTTCAGCCTGTCCGCCCACTCCCCACCCCGGGATGACCAGCGCGTGCCGAAGTACTCGTCGCTCCGGCGACCCAACAGCACGGCCGCGGCCCCCAGCGCCTCGGCGAACTCGACCTTGGCCCACGCTTCGCGGTCCCGCTCCCCGAACTGCTCGAACCATCCGCCGTGCTTGAAGCCCTCCTCACCGGTCGGGTCCTCGACGACTCCGTCGAGCGACACGTTCTCGCTGACCACGATCCTGCCCATCCTGGCTCTCCTGACGTGCGACGTCACGCCACCATCCGCTCATCGGCGTGATGCATGGGGCTGGCCGCCACAATTGTGCGGACGCGGCCGGTCTCGACGTCGTAGACGTGGCCGGAGACCGTCACGCGGGCGGAGATGGTCGCTGATGAGCGAACACGCTCGACGTCGAGCAGGACGGTGTGCTCGGGATCGGTCACGGCTTGAGCGGCCAGCTCGGCCTCGTCGAATCCGGTGCGTGAAGCGAAGCTCTGACGGAAGGGCTCGGCCGCGAGGAAGGCTGTGCCGCACTGACTGTGGTGGATGACTGCGACCTCGAAGAGCGGGCCGCCGGTGGAGACCTGCAGCTCGGCGAGGGCGCCGATGAACGCGATGTCCCGCAACACGTCGGGCGTGACGCGCCCACCGGCATTGCGGACGACCATCGAGTCGCCGAGCTCGACGCCGAGGAACGCGGCCGGGTCGGTCCGGGGGTCGAGGCAGGTGACGACGAAGACCGGGTGGCGCGGCATGATCGAGGCGCCCTCCTGGCCATTTCGGGCGGCGAACTCGCGGTTGCGGTCGAGCAGCGGATCGATGTGGGGCACTTGGATTCTCCCTCCGACGGACCTACAGTGATGCAAGTACAACACAGAGAATGGTGTATATGCAACACAATGATGCGGTCGAGTTCGCGGGCGTGCTCCACGAGCACTGCCTCGGGACGCGCATTGCCCGACTGCACCGCTACGCCGCTCGCTGCTTCGACCAGCAGCTCCGCGCGCTCGGTA
>JAOPZP010000179.1 GCA_025964055.1 Conexibacter sp. | reverse complement strand
CGTGCGCCGCGGCTGGGGCTACCCGGTCTTCGACGTCGCCCAGCACAGCGGCGGCGCCGACGGGCAGTTCACGTTCCCCGACGAGGAGGCGGTCTCGCCCTACGCCGACGGCCACCGGCAGAACGAGATCTCCATGCCCTACGACGCGACGGTCGTCGCGGCCGTCGGCCACCTGCACCCCGGCGGCCTGCGCGACGACATCAGCGTCAGCCGCGACGGCGCCGGCCGCAAGCTGGTCTTCCGCTCGCAGGCCAAGTACTACGACCCGGCGGGCCCGGTGTCCTGGGACGTCTCGCTGACGGCCTCCAAGCCCCGCTGGCGCGTCGCGCTGAAGGCCGGCGACCGGATCGACATCAGCGCCACCTACGACGCCCGGCAGTCCTCGTGGTACGAGAACATGGGCATCGTCCTGCTCTTCGTCTCGCCGCATCAGACGACGGGGCCCGATCCGTTCGCCACGCGCGTCGATCCGAACGGCGAGCTCACCCACGGCCACCTGCCCGAGAACGACAACCACGGCGGCAGCGGCAAGCCGATCTACCGCGATCCCCGCAAGTCCGCCGACGGCCAGACCGTCACGCAGGTCAACATCAAGGGCTTCCAGTTCCAGCCTGGCGACCTGGGCCTGTTGTACGACCGCGACCAGGTGCCGGTCGTGCCGCAGGGTCAGAGCCTGTCGTTCCTCAACCAGGACGACCCCAACGTCGAGTGGCACTCGATCACGACCTGCCGCGCGCCGTGCAACCGGCCGACCGGCATCTCCTACCCGCTGGCCAACGGCCTGCCCGGCACGCAGTTCGACTCCGGGCAGCTGGGCTTCGGCCCGGTCGGCGCCTCCCCGGCGGCCAACCGCCTGACCTGGGCGACGCCGTCGAACCTGTCGACCGGCACCTACACCTACTTCTGCCGGATCCACCCGTTCATGCGCGGGGCGTTCCGGGTCCAGTAGGGCGCTAGGACGCCAGCGCCACGGGCTCGGCCGGCACCCCCGCGGGCGCCAGCTCGTACGCCGCGGCGTCGAACGCGCGCGTCTCGTGCCAGAACCGGAAGGTGAAGTCCGGCCAGATCGTGGTGTTGCGCCCCTCGGCGTCGATGTACCAGCTGGCGCACCCGCCGGAGTTCCACACGGTGCGGCCCATCCGGCCCTGCAGCCGGTTGTTGTAGGCCTCCAGCGCGTCGCGGCGGACCTCGACGGTCCCCGCGCCCCGCTGCCGCATCTGCGCCAGCGCGTCCAGCACGTAGTTGATCTGGGCCTCGATCATGAACACGATCGAGTTGTGGCCCAGCCCGACGTTGGGGCCGACGAGCAGGAACAGGTTCGGGAAGCCGGTCACCGCGGTGCCGCGGTAGGCCTGCGGCGAGCGATGCCACACGTCGGCCAGCCGGCGGCCGTCGCGGCCCGTGACGATGTTGGCCAGCGGGATGTCGGTGACGTAGAAGCCGGTCGCGAAGATCAGCGTGTCGACCTCGTGCAGCGTGCCGTCGGCCGTCACGTAGCCCTCCGGGCGCACCTCGGTGATCCCGTCGGTGACCAGCTCGACGTTGGGCTCGCCCAGCGCCGGATACCACTTGTTGGACGGCAGGATGCGCTTGCACCCGATCGCGTAGTCGGGCGTCACCCGGCGGCGCAACTCGGCGTCGGGGACCTGGTCGGCGATGTGCCTGCGGGCCAGCTTCTCGACGACCTTCATGATCTGCGGGCGGTAGACGAGTCCGGGCACGAGCAGCTCGCGGGCGAAGTAGACGGCGGTGCGCACGGCGCGCTGCAGCGCCGGGACCTTGTTGTAGAGGAACCGTTCCGCGCGGGTGATCGGGCGGTCGCGGTGGGGGACCACCCACGGCGGCGTGCGCTGCACGACGTCGAGGTGCGCGGCGACCCGCTGGATCTCCGGAACGGCCTGGATCGCCGAGGCGCCCGTGCCGACGACCGCGACGCGGCGGCCGGTCAGGTCGTGGTCGTGGTTCCAGGTCGCGGTGTGGAAGACCGTTCCCGCGAACGTGTCGAGCCCGGGCAGCTCGGGGATCGACGGCTCGCTGAGCGGCCCGGGCGCGGCGACCACGAGGTCGGCGGTGTAGGTGCCCTGCGGGGTCTCCAGGCGCCAGACGCCGGCGGCGTCGTCCCAGTCGGCGGCGGTGACCGGGCAGTCGAAGCGCACGCGGTCGTAGACGCCGAACCGCTCGGCGGTGGAGCGCAGGTAGTCGCGCAGCTCGGGCTGCTTGGGGTAGGTGCGCGACCAGTTCGGGTTCGGCGCGAACGAGAACGAGTAGAGGTGTGAGGGGATGTCGCACTGGCAGCCGGGATAGGTGTTGGCCCACCACGTGCCGCCCACGTCGGCGGCGCGCTCGAAGATCAGGAAGTCGTCGTCGCCCTGCTGGCTGAGGCGGATGGCGGTGCCCAGGCCGCCGAAGCCGGCACCGATGATGCCGACGCGGACGTGACGGGGCGCGCTGCCGTTCGCGTGCTGGGAGGTGGGGGTCATCGGGGCCGCTCCGGGATCACTCGTAGGAACACTGCTGTCTCGATGGTACGATATCGTTTCCATGAGCGGGCACGGCCAAACCCCGCCGCTCCGCGTCCTGCCGCGCGGCCGGCACGCCGCGCCGCGCGAGGTGGTCGCGGAGTCCCAGCGCGACCGGATGCTCGTCGCCATGGCCGACGCGACGGCGAGCAAGGGCTATGCCAACGTGGCCGTCGCCGACGTCATCGAGCGCGCGGGCGTCTCGCGCCGCAGCTTCTACGAGCACTTCGCCAACAAGGAGGAGTGCTTCCTCGCCGCCTACGACGCCGGCGTCGCCGGCCTGCTGGAGGAGATCGCGCAGGCCGAGGCGCAGGCGGGACGCGGCCTGCTCGCCGGCGCGCGGGCCGGCACCGAGGCCTACCTGCAGCTCCTGGCCGACAACCCCGCGTTCGCGCGGACCTTCCTGGTCGAGGTCCTGGGAGCGGGCCCCGCCGCGCTTGAGCGCCGCGCCGCGGTGCACGAGCGCTTCGCGCAGCGGCTCCTGGAGAGCTACCGCGCCATCGGCGGCGACGTGCCCGAGCCGCCGGCCTATATCTTCCGCGCCGCGGTCGGCGCGATCCACGAACTCGTGATCGACCGCCTGCTGAACGAGGGCGCCGCCTCGCTGCCGGCCCTGCTGGGCCCGATCGTCGAGATCGAGCTGCGGCTGCTCAGGGTGCCGGGGCCGGCGCCGGAGCGGTGAGCAACGCGGCCCAGAGGTCGCCCGTCACGCCCGCCAGCGCCGCGACCCCGGTCACCGGGCCGGTCTCGATCGCGCGCATGACGATCTCGTTGATGCCGCCCACCGCGCCGAGCACCAGGCCCGGCGTGAGCGTCTGCAGGCGCGCGTCGCCCTCGCGCAGGCGCGACGCCACGTCACCCATGAGCACCACGTAGCGGTCCAGCACGTCGCGGCGCATCGCCAGCGCCGCGGAGCCCGCGGTCTGGATCTCGATCAGCAGCGAGCGCGTCAGCTCGCCACCCGCGGCGAGCGACTCGAGGTAGGCGCCGTTGACCGCGTCGAGATGGGCGCGCCACGGAAGTCCGTCGGCCGCCGCCGCCGCGTCGGCCGCGCGCATCGCGTCGAGCACGTTGTCGACCGCCGCGGAGTAGAGCGCCACGTAGCACGCCTCCTTGTCGGCGAAGTGCGCGTAGAACGTGGACTTGGAGACGCGTGCCTCGCGGACCACGTCGGCGATCGTCGTCGCGCCGTAGCCGTTGTGCGACACGCAGCGGGCCATGCCCTCCAGCAGCTGCCGGTGGTGGCGGCGGTCCTGCTCGGTTCGCTGCGCGCTGGTGAGGGTAGGCCGGGCCATGCGGGTACGGAACGGTACTTGGGTCGCGATCGCTCTGGTAGACATCGCGATGCTGACGCCGCCAACGACGATCCCGAGCAGGAGAACGCATGACCATCGACGCTGCCCAGGACCGGACGCCGGTCCCCCGCGACCGCGCCGACGACTACACCCGCGACGCCGCCCGGCTGCGCCAGGAGTTCCTCGCCGAGCAGACCGGCGCCTCGCTGGAGCACGTCGCGCAGTACTCCGTCGACCCCGCGACGCTGCCCGGCAACATCGAGCACTTCACCGGCGTCGCACAGGTGCCGCTCGGCATCGCGGGCCCGCTCCTGGTCAACGGCGAGCACGCCCAGGGCCAGTTCTACGTCCCGCTGGCCACCGCCGAGGGCACGCTGGTCGCCAGCTACAACCGCGGCATGAAGCTGCTGCACGAGGCCGGGGGCGTCACGACGACGATCCTCGAGGACCACATGCAGCGCGCGCCGTCTTTCATCTTCCCCAGCGCCCGCGAGGCCCGCGCGTTCGGCGAGTGGCTCGTGGAGCGCTTCGACGACATCAAGGCCGTCGCGGAGGCGACGACGTCGACCGGCAGGCTGAAGGACATCGAGCAGTACTCCGCCAGCCGGATCCTCTACACCCGCTTCAACTACACCACCGGCGACGCCGCCGGCCAGAACCTCACGGGCAAGGCGACCCAGGCCGCCTGCACGTGGATCGTCGAGCAGTACCCGGGCATCGAGCAGTACTTCCTGGAGTCGAACTTCGCGACCGACAAGAAGAGCTCGCAGGTCAACATGCTGCACACGCGCGGCAAGCGCGTGGTGGCCGAGGCGACGATCCCCGATGCGCTGATGCGCTCGGTGATGAACTCCAGCAGCGAGCTGATGTTCCGGGCGCGCCAGGTCTCCAACCTCGGCGGCTTCATGTCGGGCGTCAACAACAACGGAGCGCACTCGGCCAACGGCATCACCGCGATGTTCATCGCGACGGGCCAGGACGTGGCCAACGTGGCGGAGTCCTCGGCGGCGTTCGTGCACGCCGAGCTGCGGCCCGACGGCGACTACTACTACTCGATCACGATCCCGTCGCTGATCGTCGCGACCTACGGCGGCGGCACCGGCCTGGCGACCCAGCGCGAATGCCTCGAGCTGCTCGGCTGCTACGGCACCGGCAAGGTTCGCAAGCTCACCGAGATCATCGCGGCGACGGTGCTGTGCGGCGAGCTGTCGCTCGGCTCGGCGATCGTGGCGGAGGAATGGGTCACCGCGCACGACGCCTACGGGCGCAACCGGCCGTAGGGCCGGCGGAGGAGAGTCGCCCGAAGACGCCGAATGACCGTGGCATGGCGAACGTCACCCCTTCAGCGCCGGCGCCGCGCGCCGATCACTGAGGCCATCATGCGTCACATCTGCAACCGCTGCCTGCGCCTGTGGCATCCCCGGCGCGACGAGCAGCGCTCCTCGTGCCCCCGCTGCGGCGGGGCCCTGCGCCCGCATTAGGAGTCGCTGGGAGCCGACTGCTTGGCGGCTCGCGGCTTGGCGCGCCGGCGCTCGTTCTTGAGCAGCGACGCCGCGGTCTCGCGGCCCACGTACGGGAGCAGGACCGAGAACAGCAGGTCGGGCAGGAGCGCCGGCAGCTCGTCGCCGCGCCCCTGGAGCACGCGCGAGTAGACGACCTCGTAGATGCCGCCGACGAGCGTCTCGGCCGTCAGCGACGGCGGCAGCTTGGACTTCGGCAGCTCGGCGGCCGCCGCCTGCTCGATCATCTCCGCGAACGCGGTCATCGTGCGGTTGCGCCGCTCGACGGCCTTGGGCCCGGCGGCCATGACCTCGACGATGCACATGTCGGCGAACGTGGGCTCGTCGGCGATGAAGTCCAGGAACGTCGCCAGCGCCGCGCGGGTCTTGGCGACGAGGCCGTCGGCTTCGGCGAAGGCGGTGCCGACGCGCTCGAGCAGCTGCGCGGTCACCGCGTCGAACGCGGCGAGGTAGACGTCCTCCTTGCCGCGGAAGTTGTCGTAGAACGTCCGGCGGGAGACACCGGAGGTGACGACGATGTCCTCGACGCTCATCGCCACGTACCCCGCGCTGCTGCAGACGTCGGCCACCGCGGCGAGGATGCGCTCCCGCTGGTTGGACACAACGAACTGCCGGGACAGCCCATGGCGTCCCGCAGGCAGCTGGTAGGGCTCGCGCTGGCGCTTCTTCCGTGACTCAGGCAAGACGCACGGAAACATACATGTCTCGTCGGCGCTGCGACGGATCAGGTGGCTGAGGCGCCACGAGCATCCGCAGTCAGCCTGACCCGCTGGTACTCGGCCGCCGCGATGTCGGGGCCGACGAACGGCAGCAGCGCGCTGTGCAGCAGGGACGGCAGGAGCGTCGGGAGCTCCTGCGTGCGCTGCGTCGTCACGCGCGAGTAGATGACCTCGTAGATCCCGCCGACGATCGCCTCGATCGCCACCGGCGGTGCCGTCGATGTCGCCAGCGCGTCGCCGATCGGCGGCATCAGGAGGTCCTGGAAGGCGCGCATCGCGCGCGTGCGACGCTCGAGCGCGCGGGGGCCCGCCGCCAGCGCCTCGACGACGCAGACCTGCGCGAGCATCGGCTCGGCGGCCAGGAGGTTCAGGAAGGCCCCGAGGCCGCGGCGCACGCGCGAGGTCCACGTGTCGCCCGTCGCGAAGGCGGTCGAGACGCCGGTGAGCAGCTGCTCGAGGACGAGGTCGTAGGACGCCAGGAACGCGTCCTCCTTGTTGGCGAAGTGGTCGTAGAAGGTGCGCCGCGACACGCCGGCGATCGCGATGACGTCCTCGATCCGCATCGCGGCGTAGCCGCCGCGGCTGGCGGCCTGCAGGACCGCGTCGAGGATGCGCTCGCGCTGGTTGGAGATGACGAAGGCGCGCGGCAGGCCGTGCCGGCCCGCGGGGAGCTGATGAGGTCCGCGATTGTGGGTCGGCCGGTGCTCCACGGGTCAAAACATACTGCTGTTTCTCACCTTCCGCCAGTCCTCCGCTCGACGCCCGGCTTGCGGTCTGACCGCGGACCGGAGAGGATTTCCGGGTCACAGCCGTCCCGCTCATGACTCTAGACGTCGTGTGTGGGTCGATCCGGCGGCCTGCAGGACCGCCGGCAACCGAATTCGGGGGGTCAGATGAGGATGCTGAGCGAGGTCCTGACCGGGGCGCGGACGTGCCCGGCCGATTGCGCGATCTGTGGCCGGCTGCGCGCCGCCGCGGCCGCGGCGGTGCTCATGGCCGACGGGGAGCCCGTGACCATGCTGGAGCTGGCCGCGGCGGCGGGGGTTCCCGCCTCCAAGGCCCAGGGGCATTGCGCGGAGGGCGCCGCCCGGGTGGTCGCCGACGCCTACCGGCGGGCGGCCGGGGAGCTGTTCGGGGAGTACGCGGCCTCGCTGCGCCTGGTCGACTCGTGGCCGGACAAGCTGACGACCGGGTTGCAGCGCCTGCTGCACCGGCTCGCGTCCGAGCCGGCGATGGCGCACCTCTGCTTCGTCGCGCCCATGAGCGGCGATCCGGAGCTGCGGGAGATCCGCGAGGCGTTCCGCGTGCGCTACGTGGCGCTGCTGCAGGAGGAGCAGCGCCGGGACGGGACCCTCGCGATCGACGCGCGGCTGCCCAACCTGCAGGTCGAGCTGATGGCCGGCGGGGTGTTCAGGACGATCGCGGGCCTCGTCAAGGAGGGCCGCGCGCCCGAGCTGCCGTCGCTCCTGGAGGACGTGGCGGGAGCGGCGCAGGTGTTCGAGCCCCGGGTGCCCGTCACGGCGTGATGGTGCCGCCCGCCTCGCGGCGCTCGGCCGCCAGGAGGGTGCAGATGGCCGGGGCGAGTCGCGGCAGCGACGCGTGCCGGCCGTCGATGAGGCGGCGCTGGACGATGCGGTGGACCGCTCCGAGGACGGCGTGCGCGACGTCGTCGGAGCGCAGCATCCCCGGCGCGGGGCGCTCGGCGGGGTCTTGATAGCGCACGATCTCGCCGGCGAGCCGGGCCATGGTCGCCTCGTGGCGCGCGAGGCCGGCCGGCCCGGCGGCGAGGATGTCGACGCACAGCACGCGCGCGTGCGCGGGCCACTGGGCGAAGTAGCGCAGCAGCGCGGTCAGCGCCGGCTGCAAGCCCGGCTCGGCCTCGCTGACGAGCTGCAGCGCGTCGTCGCAGATCGCGTCGTAGCTGGCCAGGAGGCACTCCTCGCGGTTGGCGAAGTGCTCGTAGAAGGTCCGGCGCGAGGCGCGGGCGGCCACGATCACGTCGTCGACGGTCACGTCGAGGAAGCCGCTGATGGCGGCGCGCTGGGCCATCGCGGCGAGCAGGCGGCTCCGGGCGCACGCCGGCCAGCTGCTGGGCACGGGCGCGGCGCCCTCTCGGAGGACGACCGGCCGCGTGAGCTCGCTGATGTTGGGCACGACCGACCTTCCCTGATCGTCATGGCGCCTGACGCCCCGGGGACCCGGACTGCCGGGTCCCCGGGGAGCGCGGCGTCCGGCCTGCGGCCGGACGCGTGTGCGGTGCGCCTACTTGCAGGCGACCGTTCCGTCGTAGGTGGACGTGATGCCGGTGTTGAGCGCCGTCGTGACGCTGAAGGGCCACTTCTTGGTGGCCGGGCACGACGTCGTGGCCAGCCAGTCCTTGGCGTAGCTCATGCCGCCGGAGGTGACCGTCAGGTCGCGCAGGGCGATAGGGACGCCGGCGACGATCTGCAGCGCCTGCGGGACGGTCAGGTGCAGCTTGTAGGCCCACTTGCCCGACTGCTTGGTGATCGTGCCCGGGACGGCCTTCTGGACGCGCGCCGGATTGGTCAGGATCGTCCAGAGGAACACCTTGTTGGCGCCGCCGTTGACCACCGTGATCGACGGGTGCGTGATCACCGTGTCGGCGAACGCGTCACCGGTGCCCTTGCCCATGATCGACTTCGGCGGGCACGCGGCGAGGCCGCCGTTGTTGAGCTTGGCCTCGGTGCACTTCGGATACTTCGCGCCGTTGTACAGCGAGCCCTTGGGGAAGAACACGTCGCTGGACTGGACGATGGGCTTCTCGAGGTCGCCGGGCGTCTCCCAGTGCAGCTTGAACGCCAGCTTCACGCCCTGCGGCTTCTGCTTGGTGCCCGCCTTGTTGGGCGAGACGGTCGGCGTGACGGTCAGCGTCGTCTGGGGGCTGGTCTGGGCCACCGTGGGGGCCACCTCGATCGCCACGACCGCCAGGATGGCGACCGCCGGGATCAGGAACTTGCGCATCTTTGCTCTCCTCGTTGGGACCGCGACTCGGGGCACCGTAACGCCTGGCGCGTCCGGCCGCAAACAACCATGTCTTCAATCGCAACGCGGCGGGCAGCGAAACGGAGCGGTGCCGGCAGCCTTCCCGGGCGGCGGCCATAACGCCAGCCCAACACATGCACGTTGCCCCCGAAAACGAGCACGTGTACATTCCCGCCATCTCCTCTGCGGCCCGCCATCCGTCCCGGGCGCCGCGCCGGCTCGCCTTCGCCGCACTGGTCTTCGTCGCGGTGGCGCTGGCGTGGGTGCTCCTTCGCGACCATCCCCACCAGTACCGCGTGGTGTTCGAGAACGCCGGCCAGCTCGTCAAGGGCGACGTGGTGCGCATCGGCGGCACAGGAGTCGGAACGGTGAAGTCGGTCGACCTCAGCGCCGACGACCAGGCGCAGGTCGACATCACGGTCTCCGGGGCGTACGGGCGCCTGCACGAGGGGACGACGGCGACCATCCGCGCCGAGGGCCTCACGGGCGTGGCCAGCCGCTACGTCGACCTGAGCCCGGCGTCGCAGACGCGGCCGGCCCTCGACGACCACGCGACCATCCGGGGCGACAAGACCACCTCACTGGTGGAGATCGACCAGCTGTTCAACACGCTCGAGCCCAAGACGCGCGAGGGCCTGCGCGAGTTCATCAAGGGCTCGGCCGCGTGGTACGGCGGGCGCGAGCCGGCGGCCAACCGGTCGGCGAAGGAGATCCCCAAGACGCTCGCGACGCTCAGCTCGCTGGCGGGCGAGATCACCAGCGAGAGCGCGACCTTCGAGCAGTTCCTGACCGAGACGGGCGACGCGATGGGGGCGATCGCCGACCATCGCGACCAGCTCACGCAGCTCGTCAGCAACACGCGCCAGACGACCGCGGCGCTGGGCGCCGACACCGCGTCGCTGACCAAGGCGCTCGACAGCGTCCCGGGGGCGCTGGACCGCGGCAGCGCCACGTTCGCCGCGCTGCGCCCCGCGCTCGTCGACCTGCAGCACCTCACCGACACGACGCGGCCGGCGACGAAGGACCTCGCGAGCTTCATGCGCCACCTCACGCCGGTGCTGCAGGAGGCGACGCCGACCATCGGGCAGCTGCGCCGGATGTTCGCCAAGCCCGGCGGGGCCAACGACCTGCTCGACGCGCTGCGCGACCTGCCGGCGCTCGGCAAGCTGACCGACAAGGCGTTCCCCAGCGGCACGAAGGCGCTGAAGGACTCCACGCCGATCTTCTCGTTCGTGCGGCCCTACGTCCCCGACCTCGTGTCGTGGGTCAAGAGCTTCGGCGGCGCAGCCGGCACCTACGACGCCAACGGCCACTACATCCGCTCGGTCCCCGTGTTCAACGCCTTGACCTACGGCAACGACGGCAGCGGCCCGCAGCTGACGCCGCGGCCGGTCGGGGACCGCGGAACGAACCCGGCGCTGACCAACGGCAACCTGCAGCGCTGCCCGGGCGCCTCGACGCCGGCTCCCGCCGACGGCTCGGCGCCGTTCGTCGACGACGGCGACCTCGCCAACGCCCAATGCGATCCCAGCCAGCGCGTGAGGGCGACCGGATGAGGCGCGCGCGCTTCGCCGCGGCCAGCGCCGCGATCTTCGCCACCGCCGCCGTGCTCGGCGCGGTCGGTGCCGGCGGCGGCGACGACCCGGCCGGCGGCAAGTACCTCGTGCGCGCGGAGTTCGACAACGCGAGCTTCATCACCACGGGCGAGAACGTGAAGGTCTCCGGCGTCACCGTGGGGGCCGTCCAGGCGCTCGACGTCACGCCCGACCACAAGGCCGTCCTGGTGCTGCGCATCGACGACCCGGCGTTCCGGCCGTTCCGTCGCGACGCCCACTGCCGCATCGGCCTGCAGTCGCTCATCGGCGAGCAGTTCGTCGAGTGCTCGCCCACGGAGCCGCGCGGCGGCGATCGCGCCCCCGCGCCCGCGCTCCCGCGGATCGACGACGGCCGCGGCCGGGGTCAGTACCTGCTGCCGGTCAAGCAGAACTCCTCGCCGGTCGGCGCCGACCTGCTCAACGACATCATGCGCGTGCCCGAGCAGCAGCGCCTGCCGTTGATCCTCAGCGAGTTCGGCGCGGGCCTCTCGGGCAACGGCGAGACGCTGCGCGCGGCGATCAAGCGCGCGAGCCCGGCGCTGCAGCAGGCCGACAAGCTCGTGGCGGTGCTGGCCGCCCAGGACCGGACGCTGAGCAGGCTGGTCGCCGAGTCCGATCAGGTGCTCGGCCCGCTGGCCGCGCACCGGCGTGACCTCACCGGGTTCATCAAGCACGCCGGCCAGACCGCGACGGCCACCGCCCAGGAGGGCTCCGCGCTGGAGGCCAACTTCGCGAAGTTCCCGGCGTTCCTGCGCGAGCTCGGCCCGGCCGCCGATCGCCTCGGCCAGCTGGCCGACCAGACGTCGCCGACGATCCAGGCGCTCGCCGCCCAGGCTCCCGCCGTCAACGAGGCGACCGCGCGCCTCGGTCCGCTGGCCCAGCAGTCGACGCCCGCGCTCAAGACGCTGGGCAACGTCGCCGACCGCGGCCGCAAGACGTTCCCGCAGATCGACGCGCTGGTCACCCGGCTCGACGAGCTCGGCACGCCGCTGCAGCCACTGGCCCAGAACCTCGCGGCCCTGTCGTCGAGCTTCGACAAGACCGGCGGCATCGAGAGCCTGATGCGGTTCATCTACTTCTACACGGGCACGGTCAACGGCGAGGACGCCTCAGGGCACTACACGCGCGCCGGGCTGGGCGCCAACGGGTGCATCGACCGCACGTCGGACTTCAACGGCAGCTGCTCGGCGAAGTACTTCAACAACGCGACCGCCGGGGCGGCCTCCGCGACCGCGGCGAAGAAGAGCACGACGTCCCCGGGCGCCGCCGGCGTCCCGTCCAGCAGCACCACCCACCTCCTCGACTACCTGCTCGGCCCATGAACCGCCGGCGCAACGTCTCCATCGCCGCCAACCCGATGCTCATCGGCGGCGTCACCGTGCTCGTCGTCATCGTCGCGGTGTTCCTGTCCTACAACGCCAACCACGGCCTGCCGTTCGTGCCGACCTACAAGGTCGACGTCGTGCTGCCCAACGCGGCCGGCCTGGTCGCGGGCAACGAGGTGCGCCTCGGCGGCGACCGCGTCGGCGTCGTCCGCGACATCCAGGCCTTCGCCCGGCGCGACGGCTCGACCAGCGCCAAGCTCAGCCTCGCGCTCGACGACACCAAGCACCGCCTGCCGGTCGACAGCACGGTGCGCGTGCGCCCGAAGTCGGCGCTCGGCCTGAAGTACGTGGAGATCACCGCCGGCTCGTCGGCACGGACCATCCCGCAGTCCGGCACGCTGACCGTCCCGCGCGGCTCGGGCCGCCCGGTGGAGATCGACGACTTCTTCAACATGTTCGACACGCCCACGCGCCAGGGCTCGACGGACAACCTGTTCGCGTTCGGCACGGGCTTCGCGGGGCGCGGGGGCGACCTCAACACGGCGTTCCGCACCCTCGAGCCGCTGGTCAAGCACCTCGAGCCGGCGGCACGGAACCTGACGGCGCCGAGGACGAAGTTCGACCGGCTGTTCCCGGCCTTCGAGCAGGCCGCCGGCGAGGTCGCGCCCGTCGCGCAGACCCAGGGGCAGCTCTTCGCCGACCTCGACGGGACCTTCTCCGCGCTGGCCGGCAGCGCCGAGGCGCTCAAGGCCACGATCCGGGGCGGCCCCCGCGCGCTGGACGTCGCGACGCGCGAGCTGCCGGCGCAGGCCGGCTTCGAGCGCGCCAGCGCCGAGCTGTTTCACCGCTTCCGCGCCCCGTTCACCTCGCTGGCCGCCGCGGCGCCGCACCTGGCCTCCGCGTTCCGGGCCGGCGAGCCGGCGCTCAAGGCGTCGCCCAAGCTCAACGCCCGCGTCGTCGCGACGCTCAAGGCGCTGGAGACCTTCGCCGGCGATCCGCGCGTGATCCCCGCGCTGCAGCGCCTCACCCGCACCGCCAACCTGCTGGAGCCGACGATCGCCTTCGCCACCCCGGCGCAGACCACGTGCAACGCGCTGACGCTGCTGTTCCGCAACCTCGGCAGCGCGCTCTCGGAGAGCGACGCCGTCGGCTCGTTCCTGCGCTTCTCGCTCGTCGCGCCGACGCAGACGCCGGGCAGCGAAGTCGGGCCCTCCGCCACGCCGGCCAACGGCCCCGGCCGTCTCGGCGAGCTGGGCAACCAGGACAGCTTCCTGCACAGCAACCCGTACCCGAACACCGCCGCGCCTGGCCAGACGCCGGAGTGCGAGGCCGGCAACGAGACATACGACGGCAGCCGCCAGGCGATCGGCAACGTCCCCGGCGACCAGGGCACGAACGTCGACCACACCAAGCGGGTGCTGAAGTGAGGCGCAACCACAGCCTCGGCATGCCGCCGTTCCGCGCAGGCCTGGTGGCGATCGCCCTCATCGCCATCGCGGCGTACTTCGGGTTCACCAAGGCGATCCCGTTCCGCCATCACTACGAGATCCAGGCCGTCGTCCGCAGCTCCAACCTGCTGAAGCCGAACTCGCCCGTGCGCATCGCCGGCGTCAACGTCGGCAAGGTGGTCCAGGTCGGCCGCTACAAGAAGACCGACCTGGCCGTGGTCACGCTGCGCATCGACGACCGCGGCCGTCCGATCCATCGCGATGCGACGGCCAAGATCCGGCCGCGGCTGTTCCTGGAGGGCAACTTCTACGTCGACCTGAAGCCCGGGACGCCGCGGGCCGGGGACCTCGCCGACCGGGGGCTGCTGCCGATCACGCAGACCTCGACGCCGGTGCAGCTCGACCAGGTGCTCACCGCGTTGCAGAGCGACACGCGCGGCTCGCTGCAGGAGGCGGTCAAGGGCTTCGGCCAGGCCCTCGACGGGAAGCCGAGCGCCGCGGAGAACGCTCGCCAGGATCCGGCGGTGCGCGGGCTGACCGGCGCCCAGGCGCTGAACAAGACGCTGGCCACCAGCCCGGCCTCGCTGCGCGACGGCGCGCGGGTCACCGGTGCGCTGCTCGGGCCGCAGCCCCACGACCTGTCGCGGACGATCCATGGCCTGGCCCGCACGATGACGGCGCTGGCCGACCACCAGGGCGATCTGGCCGCCCTGATCCAGGACTTCAACGCGACGATGGCGACGACGGCATCGCACGCCGCGGACCTGCGCGCCTCCGTCGCCGAGCTCGGCCCGACCGCCCAGCACGCCCAGGCGGCGTTCACCAACCTCGACACGTCGCTGCCCGCGACGCGGCGCTTCGCTCGCGACCTCAGCGCCAGCCTGCCCGCGCTGCCGGCCACGATCGCCGCCGCCAAGCCTTGGCTGGCCCAAACCCAGAAGCTCCTGAGCCCCGCTGAGCTGGGCGGCCTGCTCGGTCAGCTCGAGCCGGCCACCGCCGACCTCGCAGCGCTCGGCCACGCGACGCGCGCCTGGCTGCCGAAGATCGACGCGTTCAACCGCTGCATCACGAAGGTGATCATCCCGACCGGCAACGTCAAGGTGGACGACGGCGCGCTCTCGGCCAACGTCGAGAACTTCAAGGAGTTCTGGTACGCCATGGTCGGCCAGGCCGGCGAGGGCCAGGGCTTCGACGGCAACGGCCCCTTCCTGCGGCTCCAGGCCAGCGGCGGTCCGCAGACGATCAGGACGGGCAAGTCCAACTACACGCAGAAGGTCTACTTCGGCAAGCCGACGCTGCCGCCGCTGAGCACGCGCCCGGCCTACGGCAACAAGCTGCCTCCGATCGACCGCTCGGTGCCGTGTGCCAGCAGCCCGGTGCCCGACGTCAACGGCGCCGCCTCGACCGGCCCGGCGGACGGGTCGCAGCCGGGCGCCGCGGCGCCGAGCTCCGCGGCCGTCGACAGCGGGGGCGGCAACTGATGCGCGGCGTGCGCAAGCAGCTCGCGGCCGGGATCTGGGTCGTGATCATGATGGTGATAGGCCTCGCCGTCGGCGGCTACATCCTCGGCCACCAGCGCCTGGCGTGGCCGAGCTGGACGCCCGTCGTCGGCAAGCAGTCGTTCTATCTGAACGCCCGCTTCTCGGCGGCACCCGGCGTCCTGCCGGGCCAGGGCAACGCGGTGACGATCTCCGGCGTGAAGGTCGGCGAGGTCGTCGGGGAGTCCCTGCAGGACGGCCAGGCCGTGCTGCGGCTGCGCATCGAAGAGCGCTTCGGCCACGTGCGCCCCGACGCGACGTTGCTGCTGCGGCCCAAGACCGCGTTGAAGGACATGGTCGCCGAGCTCGATCCGGGGTCGGCCAAGGGCGGGGCCGAGCTGCGCTCCGGCGCGACGCTCGGCGTGGCGGCCACCCAGCCCGACGTCAACCTCGACGAGATCCTGACCGGCCTCGACGGCGACACGCGGGCGGCGCTGGTCGCCCTGCTGGGCAACGCCGGCACGGCGCTGGGTAACGGCAACGGCCGCCAGCTCGCCAGCGCGCTGCGCCGCTTCGAGCCGCTCTCGCGGCACGCGGCCCAGGCCACCAAGCTGGTCGCGCACCGCCGCGTGCAGCTGCGCCGGCTGATGGGCAACCTCTCCAAGCTCGCGACCGAGCTCGGCTCCCGCGACCGCGACCTCGGCCGGTTCGTCAACTCCAGCGCCGCCGTGTTCCGGCACTTCTCCGCCCAGAACGACCACCTCGGCCAGACCCTGGCGCTGCTGCCCGGGGCGCTGAAGTCCAGCGATCGCGCGCTGGTCAAGCTCGACACCCTCGGCACGACGTTGCGCACCGGGCTCAAGGCGCTGCAGCCCGCCGCCGCCTCGCTCGGGCCGACGCTGAAGCAGACCACGCCCTTCCTGAAGCAGACCACGCCGGTCGTCCGCGACTCGCTGCGGCCGTTCGCCCGCGAGGCGCAGCCGACCGCGCGCAAGCTCGTGCCGGCGGCCCGCGACTTCGCCAAGGCGACGCCCGGCCTCGACACGCTGACCTCCACGCTGAACGCGCTGCTCGACGAGCTGGCCCACGACCCGCCGGGCAACGGCGTGCACGGCCAGAGCTACCTGTTCAACGTGCCCTGGGCCAACCACAACACCAACTCGGTGATGGCCTCCCAGGACGGCGTCGGTCCCGCGCGGCACACGCTCGTGCTGTTCAGCTGCGGTGCCCTCAGCCTGCTCGACGTCTTCGCCAACCCCAGGCGCAACCCGACGCTCTCGACGATCGTGGGCCTCGTCAACGCCCCCAAGTTCAACGAGCACTGCCCGCCCGTCAAGTGATCAAGACCGTCCCCACTCCCGGTCGCATCGCCGTCATGGCGCTCTTCGCGCTGTCGAGCTTCGGCGCGTGCCTGTTCCTGTGGATGGCCTTCGGCGGCTCGTCGCCGATGCGGCCCAAGGGCTACCGCGTGCACGTCGCCTTCCCGGAGGCCACGGCGCTGGCCAACCAGTCCGACGTCCGGATCTCGGGCGTGTCGGTCGGCAAGGTCGTCAAGCTGGGGCGCGCACCCGGGAACCGCACGCAGGCGACGATCCAGCTCAAGCCGCAGTTCGCGCCGATCCCGCGCGACACGAAGGCGATCCTGCGCGTCAAGTCGCTGCTGGGGGAGACGTTCGTCGAGCTGTCGCCCGGCAACCGGCGCGGGCCGACGGTGCCCGACGACGGCGCGCTGGCGAACGCATCGGTGTCGCCGACGGTCGAGCTCGACGAGCTCCTCTCGACGTTCGACGCCAAGACCCGCACGGCGTTCCGGACGTGGATGCAGTCCCAGGCCGCCGCGGTGCAGGGCCGGGGCCAGGACATCAACGCGTTCTTCGGCCAGCTGCCCGGGTTCACCGAGAAGTTCGACCGGCTCTTCACGACGCTCGACGCGCAGCAGGCGGCCACCAGCAAGGCCATCTCGACGACGGCCGAGGTCTTCGACGCCATCAGCCGGCGCGAGGGCGAGCTGCGCGGCCTGGTGACCGACTCCCAGCGCCTCTTCGCCACCACCCACGCGCGCAACCGCCAGCTGGCGCAGATCTTCCAGAAGCTGCCGCGCTTCGAGCGCGAGAGCTCGGCGACGCTGCCCAAGCTGACCGCCTTCGGCGAGCAGGCGCAGCCGGTCATCGCGCAGCTGCAGCCGGCCGCCACGCAGATGAAGCCCGCGTTCGCGGCGCTCAAGGACCTGGCGCCCCAGTTCGACGGGTTCTTCGGCCAGCTGCAGGACGTCGTCAACGCCTCGGAGGCCGGCCTGCCCGCGTTCGACCGGATCCTCGGCAACCTGCCGCCGCTGCTCGACGCCTTCCAGCCGTTCCTGCGCAACGCCAACCCGATGGTCGACTACATCGGCAACAGCAAGCGCGAGGTCACGTCGTTCTTCGCCAACACCACGGCCGCCGCGCAGGCCCGCGATCTGAAGGAGACGCTGCCCGGCTCCCATGGCGCCGTGCACTACCTCCGCACGTCGCAGGCGCTCACGCCCGAGTCGCTGACGTTCTATCCGCAGCCGCTGGGCTCGACGCGCCTCAACCCGTACCCGAAGCCCGGCTCGCTCGACGAGCTCGCCTCCGGGCTGTCGATCCTGGGCACCGGGACGTGCGCGGGGCCCGACGTCACGCCGCCGTCGGAGACCATCCCGCAGGAGCTCGCGCCCCTCGTCGCGCAGTTCGCGTTCCGCAGCGACGGCGGCACGGTCGCGCGGCCCGCGTGCAAGCCCCAGGGCAACTACCCGGGCACCTCCACGGCGTTCCCGCAGCTGCGCGCTGAACGCTGAGCGGGCCAGCGCATGATCGGTTGACATCGATCGCTGCGTGTGGTGGTATTGCGACTGAGAGACGAGCCCGTGTCTGGACCGACACGGCGCTGCTCTCGGTGTCCTTCCGCGGTGCCCGGCCATCACAACGGCGCGTGGGGCGCCCTTCGGCCGAGCATGCGGGAGGGGGACATCACCGGGGAGCCTGCCCCACCCCCGAGGGCAGGCTCCCCAGTGTCCCGCCGTGGCCTGCCGTGGCCTGCCGTGGCTTGCCGTCGGCGCCATGCCGGAGCGCTGTCCGGTGCTGAGTCCGCACACAACGTTGAGTCCCTGTTACATTTCGCTGGTGAGTGACTCGCTGCTGGACGACGCCATCGACGCGGCACGCGATGCAGCG